>DNXT01000288.1:0-3407 GCA_003505795.1 Lysobacteraceae bacterium
TCTTCCGATCTCACCGCGCGCGCCGCCCGCGACGCGGCGAAGCTGCGCCGCGATTTCGCCGAACTGCGCGCGCCGGCCGACGGGGTCATCTCCAAGCGGCTGGTGCAGCCGGGCCAGGTGGTGTCGGCCGGCAGCGAGCTGTTGCGGCTGATCCGGGACGGCCGCCTGGAGTGGCGCGCCGAACTGCCGGAGGAACAGCTGGCCGAGGTGTCGGTCGGCGACGTGGTCGAGCTCGCCCATGCCGGGCAGCCGGTGCGCGGACGCGTCCGTGCGGTCAGCCCCGGGGTCGATACGGAGACCCGCACCGGCACGGTGTATGCGGACCTGCCCGCGCCCGCGGCGCTCAAGCCGGGGATCTACGTGGAGGGACGCATCGTGACCGGTGACGGGCAGGGGCTGATGGTGCCCAGCGCCTCGATCGTGCAGCGCGACGGGCATGCCTACGTGTTCACCATGAAGGACGCGCAGACGGTGCAGCGCCGCCGCGTGCGCACCGGCCAGGTGGTGCAGGGCAAGGTCGAGGTCGTCGAGGGGTTGCAGGAAGGCGAGCGGGTGGTCGTGGACGGCGCCGGATTCCTCGGCGACGGCGACCGCGTGCGGGTGGTCGAGGCCGCCGGGAGCGCGGGATGAACTTCTCCGCCTGGGCCATCCGCCGCCCGCTGCCGGCGATGATGCTGTTCTTCCTGCTGTGCGTGGCCGGGCTGTGGGGCTTCTACCAGCTGCCGGTCGCGCGCTTCCCGGACATCGCCTTCCCGATGACCACGGTCACGATCACCCAGCCGGGCGCATCGCCGAGCCAGCTCGAGGCCGAGGTCACGCGCAAGGTCGAGGATTCGGTGGCCACGGTCACCAACGTCAAGCGGGTGATGTCCACGGTCAGCGAGGGCGTGAGCACCACCAGCATCGAGTTCCTGCTGGAGACCGACCTGGCCACCGCGCTGGACGACACCCGCGACGCGGTCACCCGCATCCGCACCGACCTGCCGCAGGACATCCAGGAACCGGTGATCTCGAAGGTCGACATCGGCGGCTCGCTGATGACCTATGCGCTGGTCGCGCCGCGGATGACCGCCGACGAGGCCAGCTGGTTCGTCGACCGCGAGGTGACGCGCGCGATGTACGGCGTTCCCGGGGTCGCCCGGGTCACCCGCGTCGGCGGCGTGCAGCGCCAGGTGCGGGTGGACCTGGACCCCAACGCGCTGCTGGCGTTCGGCGTCACTGCCGGCGCGGTGTCGCAGCAGCTGGCGCAGATCCAGGTCGAGCGCGCCGGCGGCAAGGCCGAGCTGGACGGGGCCCAGCAGACGATCCGCACGCTGGGCACGGTCGGCGACGCGCAGGCGCTGCGCGAGTACTCGATCAGCCTGCCGGACGGCCGCTCGGTCAGGCTGTCGGCGCTGGCCAACGTCAGCGATGCCGCCGCCGATCCCACCGAGGCCGCGCTGCTCGACGGCGACGACGTGGTCGCCTTCTCGATGTCGCGTACCCGCGGCTCGAGCGAGGTGAAGGTGGAGCAGGGCGTGCACGAGGCGCTGGACACGCTGAAGGCGGCGCACCCGGGCGTGGACTTCCGGCTGGTCACCACCGCCATCGACGAGACGCACCGCTCCTACGATTCGTCGATGACCATGCTCTACGAAGGCGCGCTGCTGGCGCTGCTGGTGGTGTGGGCGTTCCTGCGCGACTGGCGCGCGACCTGGGTGTCGGCGCTGGCGCTGCCGCTGTCGATCATCCCCACCTTCGCGGTGATGTACTGGTTCGGCTTCACCCTGAACATCATCACCCTGCTGGCGCTGTCGGTGGTGGTGGGCATCCTGGTCGACGACGCCATCGTCGAGATCGAGAACATCGTCCGCCACCTGCGCATGGGCAAGACCCCGATCGAGGCCGCGCGCGAGGCCGCCGGCGAGATCGGCAACGCGGTGATCGCGACCTCGCTGACCCTGGCGGCGGTGTTCGTGCCGGTCGCGTTCATGCCCGGCATCGCCGGCAAGTTCTTCCGCGAGTTCGGCTGGACCGCGGCCACCGCGGTGCTGTTCTCGCTGCTGGTGGCGCGCCTGCTGACGCCGATGATGGCGGCCTACCTGCTCAAGCCGCATGGCGAGGAGAAGAGCGACAGCCGGCTGATGCGCTGGTACCTGGGCTGGGTCGACGCGGCGCTGCGCCACCGCGGGCGCACCCTGTGGATCGCCACGGGGCTGTTCGTGGCCTCGCTGGCGCTGGTCCCGCTGATCCCCGCCACCTTCATCCCGCAATCGGACCTGGGGCGCAGCAACCTGAACCTGGAACTGCCGCCGGGAACGCGGCTGCAGGACACGGTGGCGGTGTCCGAGCGCGCCCGCGCGCTGCTGAAGGACATCCCCGAGCTCAAGCAGGTGTATACCGCGGTCGGCAGCGTGCTCGACCTGGGCGATCCCTCCACCACCGGCGTCGGCGAGGCGCGCAAGGCGACGCTGGTGCTGGACTGGGGCTCGGCCGACCGGCGCGAGCGCGACCAGCGTGCGCTGGAGCGCGATGCGCGCGCGCGCCTGTCCGGGCTGGCCGGCGTGCGGATCAGCTACGTCAGCTCCGAGCCGGGCAACCAGCTGCAGCTGGTGCTGTCCGGCGACGACCCGCAGCGGCTGCAGGACGCCGCGCTCGCGCTGGAACGCGACCTGCGCCAAATCCCCGGGCTCGGCAGCGTGACCTCGTCCGCTTCGCTGCTGCGCCCGGAGATCCAGATCGTGCCCAACCCGGCGCGCGCGGCCGACCTGGGCGTAGCCACCGCCGACATCGCCGAAGCGGCGCGGATCGCGACCTCCGGCGATTACGAGCAGCGCCTGGCCAAGCTCAACCTGCCGGACCGGCAGGTGCCGATCCGGGTCGGCTTCGCCGAATCGACGCTGGCCAATCCGGCGCTGATCGGCCAGCTGCGCGTGGCCGGGCGCTACGGGCCGGTGCCGCTGGCCGCGGTCGCCGACATCCGCATGGGCAGCGGGCCTTCGCAGATCTCGCGCTACCAGCGCCAGCGCAACGTCACCCTGACCGCCGAGCTCAATGGCCGGCCGCTGGGCGACGTGATGGAGACGGTGCAGAAGCTGCCCAGCGTCAAGCAGCTGCCGCCGGGGGTGAGCTTCCTCAACAGCGGCGACGCGGAGGTGTTCGTCGAGCTGTTCCTCGGCTTCATGCTGGCGATGGCGGCGGGCCTGGTCTGCATCTACATGGTGCTGCTGCTGCTGTTCAACCATGCGCTGATGCCGCTGACCATCCTGGTCGCGGTACCGCTGTGCGCCGGCGGCGCCTTCGGCGCGCTGCTGCTCACCCAGAACATGCTGTCGCTGCCGGCGCTGATCGGCCTGCTGATGCTGATCGGCATCGCCACCAAGAACTCGATCCTGCTGGTGGACTACGCGGTGATCGCCGAGGACGAG
>DNXT01000288.1:3667-4137 GCA_003505795.1 Lysobacteraceae bacterium
GCGGTGATCGCCGAGGACGAGCACGGGCTCAGCCAGCACGATGCGCTGATCGACGCCTGCCGCAAGCGCGCCCAGCCGATCATCATGACCACCCTGGCGATGGGCGCGGGCATGATGCCGATCGCGCTGGGGTTCGCCGGCGACTCGAGTTTCCGCGCGCCGATGGCGATCGCGGTGATCGGCGGCCTGGTCACCTCCACGCTGCTCAGCCTGATCGTGATCCCGGCGGCGTTCACCGTCATCGACGACCTGGGCGAATGGCTGACGCGGCGGTTCCGTCACCACTCCTCGCATCCCGCGCCGAAGCCGGGGCAATAGCGCCGCCGGCCGGCCGCAGGCGGGCTTGGGGCCTGCGGTCGGCGGCTGGCGGCCATGACCAATGGCCTATCAGCCCGGGTCGGCAATCGCCTAGGCTGGTGGGATTGCGTCGCCTGCGGCGCGTGTCCCTAGGAAGTCCGGAGAAACCCATG
>DNXT01000302.1 GCA_003505795.1 Lysobacteraceae bacterium
TCCCCAATCCCGAATCCCCAATCTCGGCTTTTCAACGGCTCTCCTGGTCGCGGGAGAGTTCTTCAAACCGCCGCGAGGCGGTTCATCAACCTAGGTAGTGAAAAAAATGGCAAAGACTCATGAAATCAAGGTCCAGCGCCGCGAAGACGAGGGTAAGGGTGCGAGCCGCCGCCTGCGTCACGCCGGCCTGATCCCGGCCATCGTCTACGGTGGCGACCTCAAGCCCGTCAGCATCCAGCTCAACCACGAGGAAGTGTGGCTGGCCCAGCAGAACGAGTGGTTCTACTCCTCGATCCTGGACCTGAGCCTCAACGGCGACGTGCAGAAGGTGCTGCTGCGTGACCTGCAGCGCCATCCGTACAAGCAGCTGATCATGCACATCGACTTCCAGCGCGTGAACGAGAACGAGAAGCTCAGCGCCGCGGTGCCGCTGCACTTCGTCAACGAAGAGAAGTCCCCGGCCGGCAAGACCGCCGGCGTGGTCGTCACCCACGAGCTGAACGAAGTGCAGGTGGTGTGCCTGCCGAAGGACCTGCCGGCCTTCATCGAGGTCGACCTGGCCGCGCTGGACGTGGGCAGCGTGATCCACCTGTCCGACATCAAGCTGCCGGCCGGCGTGGAGATCCCGGAGCTGAAGCAGGGCAAGGAGCACGACGTCGCCGTGGTGATCGCCAAGCACGGCCGCGAAGAAGCCGAAGCGCCGGCTGCCGGCGAGGACGCCGGCAAGGACGAGGCCAAGTAATCGCCTTGGGATTCCCCGCGCCTTGGGGCGCGGGGAATCCAGGCGGCTTCCGGCATGTCTGGACTGCGATTGATCGTCGGACTCGGCAACCCCGGTCCGGAGCACGCCCAAACCCGGCACAACGCCGGGTTTCGTTTCGTCGATGCGCTGGCGGAACGGGCGGGTGCGCGCTGGCGCCTGGAGAGCAAGCTGTTCGGCGAAGTGGCCAGGGTCGAGCTGGCGGGGCAGCCGGTGTGGCTGCTGAAGCCGGCCACGTTCATGAATCTCAGCGGCAAGTCGGTCACCGCCGCGCTGCGTTTCTGGAAGATCGAGCCGGCGCAGGCGCTGCTGGTGCATGACGAGCTCGACCTGGCGCCGGGCGTGGCCCGGCTCAAGTTCGACGGCGGCCACGGTGGCCAGAACGGCCTGCGCGACACCATGCGCCTGCTCGGGCACGGCGGCTTCCACCGCCTGCGCATCGGCATCGGCCATCCCGGGCACAAGGACCGCGTGGTCGGCTGGGTGCTGGGCCGGCATGGGCGCGAAGACGAACTGCTGGTCGAGCGCGCCATCGACGCGGCGATCGACGTGCTGCCGCTGGCGGTGGCCGGCGACTACAACGAGGCGATGAAGCGCCTGCACACGAGCAGGGATTAGAGATTGGGGATTCGGGATTCGACGAAGCGGCCGCGCTTTGCGAATCCCGAATCCCGAATCCCCAATCCCGGATATCAACATGGGTATCAAGTGCGGCATCGTGGGTCTGCCGAACGTCGGCAAGTCGACCCTGTTCAACGCGTTGACCAAGGCGGGCATCGCCGCGGCCAATTTCCCGTTCTGCACGATCGAGCCGAACGTCGGCGTGGTGCCGGTGCCGGATCCGCGCCTGAATGCGCTGTCGGAGATCGTCAAGCCGCAGCGCGTGGTGCCGACCGCGGTCGAGTTCGTCGACATCGCCGGCCTGGTCGCCGGCGCCGCCAGCGGCGAGGGCCTGGGCAACAAGTTCCTGGCGCACATCCGCGAGGTCGACGCGATCACCCACGTGGTGCGCTGCTTCGAGCACGGCGACATCATCCACGTCAACAACAAGGTCGACCCGATCTCCGACATCGAGACCATCGACACCGAACTGGCCCTGGCCGACCTGGACAGCGTCGAGAAGGCGCTCAACCGCGCCGAGCGCAGCGCCAAGGGCGGCGACAAGGACGCGCAGGCGCGCAAGCCGGTGCTGGAGAAGCTGCGCAAGGCGCTGGACGACGGCAAGCCCGGCCGCGCCGCGGGCCTGGACGAGGAGGAGAAGGCGCTGGTCCGCGACCTGTTCCTGCTCACGCTCAAGCCGGTGATGTACATCGCCAACGTGCTCGAGGACGGTTTCGAGAACAATCCGCACCTGGACGCGGTGCGCGCCCGCGCCGCGCAGGAGGGCGCGCAAGTGGTGCCGGTGTCGGCGGCGATCGAGGAGGAGCTGTCGCAGCTGGACGACGCCGACCGCGACGCGTTCCTGGCCGACCTGGGGCTGCAGGAGCCGGGCCTGAACCGGGTGATCCGCGCGGCCTACCAGCTGCTGGGCCTGCAGACCTATTTCACCGCGGGCGTGCAGGAAGTGCGGGCCTGGACGGTGAAGGCCGGCTCGACCGCGCCCAAGGCCGCGGCGGTGATCCATACCGACTTCGAGAAGGGCTTCATCCGCGCCGAGACCATCGCCTACGACGACTTCATCAAGTACCGCGGCGAGGCGGGGGCCAAGGAGGCCGGGCGCCTGCGCCTGGAAGGCAAGGAATACCGCGTGCAGGAAGGCGACGTGCTGCACTTCCGCTTCAACGTCTGAGCGCTTGCGCCGGAGGCCGCGCCCGGTCCTTGCCCGGCCGGGGCCGGGAAAGATTCCTGAAAATTTGTATTGACAGGTTCCGCGTTCCTGACCAAAATTGCGGGCTCTTTCACCTCTTACCGATTCTGGCCCCAGGGCCTGGCGGGAAGGGTGGGGAAACTGGAGGGATACCCAAGCGGCCAACGGGGGCAGACTGTAAATCTGCTGGCTTACGCCTTCGGTGGTTCGAATCCACCTCCCTCCACCAGTTTTGATGTTGTGGCATGCAGTATCCCGGCGCGGGAGTAGTTCAACGGTAGAACCTCAGCCTTCCAAGCTGATGGTGCGGGTTCGATTCCCGTCTCCCGCTCCATTGAACGCAAATGCATGGCACAATGCGCAACTACGCTCACGTAGCTCAGTCGGTAGAGCACCTCCTTGGTAAGGAGGAGGTCGAAGGTTCGATTCCTTTCGTGAGCACCATCTTTCAGCAGTAAAACTTTCAACGAGCACCGAGAAGAAGCAGCCATGGCCAAGGGTAAGTTCGAGCGCACC
>DNXT01000301.1 GCA_003505795.1 Lysobacteraceae bacterium
CCCGTCGGGACTGAGGTCCCTCCCACAAGAGCGACCTTCAAGAACAACCGCCTGCGCCGGCCGCCTCGCTTGGCGGCGCGCCTGCGCACGGGCCGGTCGATTCCACCGCGACGCGCACTGGAGTCCCTCTCGCGCCGGCCACCATCTGATACGGGCAGAAACGAAAAGCCCCGGCGATGCCGGGGCTTTTGCCTTTGCCTTTGCGGATGCAGCGCGGATCAGCGGTCCGGGCGGTGCGCGGTGCTGCCCTCGATCTGCGCCTCGGTGAATTCCCTGGACTTCTCGTCGAGCTTGTCGCCGAGCATGCGCCGGACCACCACGAAGAACAGCGGGATGAAGATCACGCCGAGCACGGTGGCGAAGGCCATGCCGCCGATCACGCCGGTACCGATCGAGTGGCGGGCGTTGGCGCCGGCGCCGGTCGAGATCGCCATCGGCAGCACGCCGAGGATGAACGCGAACGAGGTCATCAGGATCGGGCGGAAGCGCAGGTGCGCCGCCTCGATCGCCGCCTCGCGCAGCGTCTTGCCGGCGGCGCGTTGCTCGACCGCGAACTCCACGATCAGGATCGCGTTCTTCGCCGCCAGGCCGATCACCGTGATCATGCCGATCTTGAAGTACAGGTCGTTGGGCAGGCCGCGCAGCAGCGAGAACGCCACCGCGCCGAGCACGCCGATCGGCACCACCAGCAGCACCGAGACCGGGATCGACCAGCTCTCGTACAGCGCGGCGAGGCACAGGAACACCACCACCACCGACAGCACCAGCAGCAGCGTGGCGGCATTGCCGGCGATGATCTCCTGGTAGGACATGCCGCTCCAGTCGTAGCCGAAGCCGGCCGGCAGGTCGTTCTGCACGATCTCCTCCATCGCCGCCATCGCCTGGCCGGAGCTGCCGCCCGCGGCCGGGCTGCCGACGATGTTGACCGCCGAGTAGCCGTTGTAGCGGTTCAGCGCCGGCGAGGCGTAGATCCACTCGGACCTGACCACGTTGCTGAGCGGGATCATCGACGCCTGGCCATCGGCGTCGGTGGCCGAGCTGCTCGGCACGTAGAAGCTGCGCAGCGACTCCGGACCGGTGCGGAACTGCTCGTCGGCGCGCACGTTGACGCGCTTGATGCGGCCTTCGTAGAAGAAGTCGTTGACGTACACCGGCGCCAGCATCAGCTGGATCGAATTGTAGATGTCGCTGACCGACAGGCCCATCGACTGGGCCGCCACGCGGTCCACGTGCAGCTGCAGCTGCGCCGAGTTCTCCAGGCCGTTCGGGCGCACGCCCATCAGCGTGTCCTGGCGCTCGGCGGCCTTGCCGAGCAGGATGTTGCGCGCCTGGGTGAGCGCTTCCTCGCCGGCGCCGGCACGGTCCTGCAGCCACATGTCGAAGCCGCCGAACTGGCCCAGGCCCTGCACGGTGGGCAGGTTGACCACGAAGATCTGCGCGCCCTTGATGCCGTAGAAGGCGCCGTTGAGCTTCTGGATCAGCTGGTCGGCGGTGACGTCGCGGTCGCCCCAGTCCTTGAGCCGCAGGAAGCCCATGCCGACGTTCTCGCCGGAACCGACGAAGCTGAAGCCGGTGACCTGCAGCAGGCCCTCGACCGCTTCCTCCTTCTCCAGCACGCCGCGCATCTGCGCGAACACCTGGTTGGTGCGCTCCTTGGTGGCGCCCGGCGGCAGCTGCACGATCGCCAGCGCGAAGCCCTGGTCCTCCTCGGGCAGGAAGCTGCCCGGCATGCGCGTGAACAGGAAGCCGGTCAGCACCAGCAGCACCACGAACAGCATCATCCAGCGCGGCGCGTGGTTGAGCGTGTTGCCGACCAGGCGCACGTAGCGGTGCGCGACCTTGTCGTAGTACTTGTCGAAGGTGCGGAACACCCAGTTCTTCTTCTCGGCGTGGGTCGGCTTGAGGAACGCCGCGCACAGCGCCGGGGTGAAGCTCAGCGCAAGGAACGCCGAGAACGCCATCGACATGGCGATGGTGATCGCGAACTGCTTGTAGATCGCGCCGGCGGCGCCGGGCTGCATCGCCGACGGGATGAACACCGCCGCCAGCACCACGGTGATCGCCACCACCGCGCCGGTGATCTGGGTCATCGCCTTGGTCGTGGCCGCCTTCGGCGCGAGGTGCTCCTCGCTCATGATGCGCTCGACGTTCTCGATCACCACGATCGCGTCGTCGACCACGATGCCGATCGCCAGCACCATCGCGAACAGGGTCAGCTGGTTGATGGTGAAGCCGATCACCAGCATGCCCAGGAAGGTGCCGAGCAGGGCCACCGGGATGACCAGGGTCGGGATGATGGTGGCGCGGAAGTTCTGCAGGAACACCAGCATCACCAGGAACACCAGCACGATCGCCTCCACCAGCGTGTGCACCACTTCCTCGATCGAGATGGTGACGAACTTGGTGCTGTCGTACGGCGAGAACCAGCTCACGCCCTGCGGGAAGCTCGGCGCCAGCTCGTCCATCTTGGCGCGCACCGCCTCGGCCACGTTGAGCGCGTTGGCGCCCGGCAGCAGCTGGATCGCGAACGCACCGATCGGCTTGCCGTTGTACTGGGTGTCGAAGCCGTAGTTGGACGGGCCGAAGGCGACGCGGCCGACGTCCTTCAGGCGCACGCTGGCGCCGTTGGTGTCGGTGCGCAGGATGATGTTCTCGAACTCCTCCGGCGTACGGAAGCGGCCTTCGGCCGAGACCGTGGCGGTGAAGCCCTGGCCGTCCGGCGCCGGGTCGGCGCCGATCGAGCCGGCGGCGAACTGCACGTTCTGCGCGCCGATCGCGCTGTACACCTGTGCCGGCGACAGGTGGTAGCCCTGCAGCTTCTCCGGGTTGAGCCAGATGTTCATGGCGTACTCGGCGCCGAACTGCTGGGTGCTGCCGACGCCGGGAACGCGGGAGATCTGCTCGAGCACGCGCGCGCCGACGATGTCGTTGAGCGCGTCGCGGTCGATGGAGGCGTTGTCCGACTGCAGCGCCACCACCATCAGGAAGCCGGCGTTGGCCTTGGCCACCACCACGCCCTGCTGGGTCACTTCGGTGGGCAGGCGCGGGGTCGCCAGCGATACCTTGTTCTGCACCTGCACCTGGGCGATGTCAGGATCGGTGCCGGTCTCGAAGGTGAGGGTGATGCTGACGCGGCCGTTGGAGGCCGAGGACGAGTTGAAGTACAGCAGGTGGTCGATGCCGGTCAGCTGCTGCTCGATCACCTGGGTGACCGATTTTTCCGCGGTATCGGCGCTCGCGCCCGGATAGGTGGCGCTCACCGTGACCTGGGGAGGGGCGATCGTCGGATACGACTCGACGCCGAGATTTAGGATCGCGATCACGCCGCTGAGCGAGATCAGGATCGCCACCACCCAGGCGAATACCGGGTGGTCAATGAAGAATTTTGGCATGGCGGGGTTCCGTTACTTCTGCTCGGTCGGAGCGGGCGCGGCGGCCGGCGTGGCGCCGTCCTGCGCGGGCGCCGCGTTCGGCTTGAACGGCACGGCCTTGGCCGGCTGTCCTTCCTTGGCCTTCTGCAGGCCGTCGACGATCACCTGGTCGCCGGACGCCAGTCCGCCGGTGACCACCCACTGGCCCTGCTGCTGGCTGTCGACCACCAGGTCCTTGCGGGCGACCTTGCCGTCCTTGCCGACCACCAGGGCGTAGGCGCCGGCGGCGTCGCGCTGCAGCGCGGCCTGCGGCAGCAGGAACGCGTTGTTGCGCTGGCCCAGGGTGGCCTGGAAGGTCACGAAGGCGCCCGGCAGCAGGGTCCGTTCCGGGTTCGGCAGGCTGGCGCGCAGCGACACCGAGCCGGTGCTCGGATCGACCGTCACCGCCGAGAAGTCCAGGGTGCCCTGGTGCGCGTACTTGCTGCCGTCGCCGAGCAGCACGTCGACGGTGGACTTGCCGTCGCCGCTGAGCTGCACGCTGCCCTGGCCCTGCGCCGCGCGCAGCTGCGCCAGCTCGTCGCTGTTCATCGAGAAGTTGACGTACAGCGGGTCGATCTGGTCGACCGTGGTGAGCAGGGTCACGTCGCCCTGGCCGACCAGCGCGCCCTCGGTGACCTGCTGCTTGCCGGCGCGGCCGCTGATCGGCGCGGCGACGGTGGCGTAGCCGAGGTTGATGCGGGCGTTGTCGACCGCGGCCTTGGCCTGCTGCACCGACGCGGCGGAAGTGCGCTCGGTGGCCTCGGCGGTGTCCAGGTCGGACTGCGACACGTACTTCTGCGGGGCCAGGCTGCGCGCGCGGGTGGCGGCGACCTTGGCGTTGGCGTAGGTCGCCTGCGCGGCCGCCAGTTCGCCCTGCGCCTGCGACAGCGAGGCCTGCAGCGGCGCCGGGTCGATCTGGAACAGCGGCTGGCCTTCCTTGACGTCGGTGCCCTCGGTGTACAGGCGCTTGAGCAGCACGCCCGGCACGCGCGCACGCACGTCCGCGGAACGGTAGGCCGACAGGCGGCCGACCAGGTCGCGCTGCAGCGGAAGCGTCTGCGGCTTCACTTCCAGGACGCTGACCTCCGGCGGGGGCGGAGTCTGCTGTTCCGGCTTGCTGCAGGCAGCGACGGCTGCCGTGAGGGCGCAGGCCAGGGCAAGAGTGCGGAGCGGGGCGATCATCGGGAGAAACTCCGTTTACGGTTTGAATTGGGGGACGCTGCGGGGGCGAGGGCGCCGGGGGCGAAGGCGCGAAGGAAACTGTCTGCCGAGAACTCCGCCCATGCGCGCCGCGCCTGCGCGGCCGTGCGATGGGGGGTGTGGAACCTTTGCCGTTCGAAATCCAACCCGACGATCATCGCCAGCAGCAGCTCTGCCATGAAGTGCGGATCGTCATGCCTGAGCTGGCCGCGGTCGATGGCTTGCTGCAGCCATTGTGCCAGCCGGTGCTGCAGGCGAGCGACGCCGTCGTGATAGATCTGCCGGGCCTCGTCGGGGAACTGGTGGGATTCGGCGTCGATCAGCCGGCAGGTCTGTACCACATCCGGGCGGTTGAGCTGGTCAAGATGCTGTTCGGCGAAGGCGACCAGGCACTCGCGGATGTCGCCGTCGTCGCGGTCCAGCGGCGCGGTGGTGAGCTCGAAATGCTCGCGCATCACCCGCTTCAGCAGGTTCTGCTTGTTGCCGTAGCGTGCGTACAGGGTCTGCTTGGAGCAGCCGGCGCGGGCCGCCACCGCGTCCATGCTCAAGCGCATTCCCTGCTCGGCGAGCAGCGAATGGACAGCGTCGTGGACGCGGCGATCGCGGTCGTCGCGTACCGCGGGACGGGTGATGGCGGGGGGCATGGGCGTGGACTATACCGTCCAGTTTAGTTTTTAAACAGCCTTGACCGCGGGCGTGCGGCTGTGTGCAAGGCGGCGGTCGCCGGCGCGGCGGCCGCGCGTGCCGAAGCCGGGGTTGTCCTCGGTGCCGACTTTGCCGGGCCTGGCGGTTGCGGCGGCGCCCGGGCGTTGCACGTGGCCCGCTGCATGCGCCGGCGGGCCCGTTCGCGGCTTGCCGGACTGCCGCTTGCGCGGCGGTGCGGCTGCTTGAATGCCGTTCTAATCGCGCTCCGGGTTTGCGCTGTGCAGCAAGGTGTTCCGATGCCGCACCGGTACAATTCATCTTTTCCCACCGAGCATCCAGCAGCTCTGTCATGAAACCCAAGAAAGCCGTATCGAAATCGACCAAAGCTCCATCCAGGGCAACCGCCAGGAAGGCAACCGCCACGCGTCGGACGTCTCCGGCCGGCACCGATGTGCAGGCCTTCAGTCTCGAGCCGGTCTTCGCCGCGCTGCGCAAGCGCTACCCGGCGGCGCGCCAGTCCGAGGCACAGCTGTTCGCCGCCGATTTCTACCGGCGCATGGAGGATGACGAGTTTCCGCACCACGCGCCCGAGCAGTGGGCGGCGCTGGCGGCGGACATGCTGGAGTTCTCGCGCACGCGCAAGCCCGGCACACCCAACGTGCGGGTGTTCAACCCGAGCCTGAAGGCCAATGGCTGGGAGACGCCGCACACGGTGCTGCAGATCGTCAACGACGACATGCCGTTCCTGGTCGACTCGGTGAGCATGACCCTGGCCGAGCTGGGCATCGGCGTGCACGTGCTGGGCCATCCGGTGCTGCGCTTCAGCCGCGACCGCGCCGGCAAGCTCACCGCGGTGGGCGACGGCAAGCCCGAGTCGCTGATGGTGCTGGAGATCGACCGCCAGCCGGCCGAGGACATGCCGAAGGTGGAGGCGGCGGTACGCAAGGTGCTGGCGGAAGTGCGCGCGATCGTCGCCGACTGGTCCGCGATGCGCGAGAAGATGCTCGGCCTGGCCGACGACCTGGCCACCCGCCGCCTGCCGGTGGACGACGCCAGCCGGCGCGAGGCGCAGGAGTTCCTGCGCTGGGCCGCGGCCGACCACTTCACCTTCTTCGGCTATCGCGAGTACCGGGTCGAGAAGCAGGGCGGCGAAGACGTGCTGGCGCCGATCGAGGGCGCCGGCCTGGGCCTGATGCGCGGCCGCGACAAGGCGCCGGCGCGCCCGGTCAGGACCCTCGCCGCGCACGGCCTGAGCAGTTCGGGGCTGAAGGAAGCGCTGATCCTGACCAAGACCAATGCGCGCTCGCGCGTGCACCGGGTCGGCTACATGGACTACATCGGCGTGCTGGAGTTCGACGCCAAGGGCCGCATCGTCGGCGAACAGCGTTTCCTGGGCCTGTTCACCTCCAGCGCCTACAACCGCCGGCCGTGGGAGATCCCGCTGGTGCGCCAGCGCCACGAGTTCGTGATGAGCAAGTCGGGCCTGGCCCCGAGCAGCCACAGCGGCAAGGCGCTGCGCCACATCCTGGAGACGCTGCCGCGCGAGGAGCTGTTCCAGTCCAACGAGGAAGAGCTGTACCGCACCGCGATGGGCATCCTCGGCCTGCAGGAGCGGGTGCGCAGCCGCCTGTTCCTGCGCCGCGACAAGTACAGCCGCTTCATCTCCGCGCTGGTCTACCTGCCGCGCGAGCGCTTCAACACCGACGTGCGCCTGCGCATCGAGGCGCTGCTGAAGGAAGCGCTGCACGGCGAGTACATCGATTCCAGCGTGGTGCTGGGCGAGTCGCCGCTGGCGCAGCTGCACCTGATCGTGCGCCCGCGCGCCGGCGAGGCGCTGGAGTTCGACACCACCGAACTGGAGTCGCGCCTGGCCCACCTGCTGCGCAACTGGCAGGACGACCTGCGCGAGGCGCTGGTGGCGCGCCACGGCGAGGCCGACGGCCTGCGCATGGCCTCCAGCTACGGCCGCGCGCTGCCGGCCGGCTACATCGAGGATTCCTCGGCCGAGGCCGCGGCCACCGACGTCGAGCACCTGGCCGCGCTGAGCGGCCCGGACGACCTGCACCTGAGCCTGCAGTCGGTGCGCCGCGAGGGCAGCGACTGCCTGCGCCTGAAGCTGTACCGCCAGCTCGACGACATCCCGCTGTCGGATGCGCTGCCGATGATGGAGAACATGGGCCTGCGGGTGATCTCCGAGCGCCCGTACCGGCTCCAGGTCAACGACCGGCCGGTCTACATCCAGGACTTCGAGGTCGAATCGACCGCCGGCGCGATCGACGCCGCCGGCGCCGACGCCGCCTTCGGCGAGGCCTTCGAGCGGATCTGGAACGGCGATGCCGAGAACGACGGCTTCAACCGCCTGATCCTGTCCGCCGGCCTGCACTGGCGCCAGGTCGCGCTGCTGCGCGGCTACTGCAAGTACCTGCTGCAGACCGGCGTGCCGTTCTCGCAGAGCTACGTGGAGACGACGTTCTCGCACTATCCGCTGCTGGCGCGCCTGCTGGTCGAGCTGTTCGAGGCGCGCTTCGATCCGGCCACCGGCACCGAGAGCAAGGCCCAGATCGCCGAGGGCCAGGCCCGGTTCCGCGCCCAGCTGGAGCTGCTGGCCGCCGGCGACGAGGCCACGCTGAAGGCGCTGGAACCGGTGATCGAGGCCCGCCGCGGCAGCCGCGAGGGCCAGCTCGACGCCGTGCACGCCGCGCTGCTGAAGCTGCTGGACCGCGTCTCCAGCCTGGACGAGGACCGCATCCTGCGCAGCTTCATCGGCGTGATCGACGCCACCCTGCGCACCAGCTACTACCAGACCAAGAACGGCCGGTACGGCCATTGCATCAGCTTCAAGCTGGACTCGGCGCGGGTGCCGGACCTGCCCAAGCCGCGCCCGTACCGCGAGATCTTCGTCTACGGCCCGCGCGTGGAAGGCGTGCACCTGCGCTTCGGCGCGGTCGCGCGCGGCGGCCTGCGCTGGTCCGACCGGCGCGAGGACTTCCGCACCGAGGTGCTGGGCCTGGTCAAGGCGCAGATGGTCAAGAACACCGTGATCGTGCCGGTCGGCGCCAAGGGCGGCTTCTTCGTCAAGCGTCCGCCGGCCGGCGGCGACCGCGACGCGGTCCAGGCCGAGGGCATCGCCTGCTACAAGCTGTTCATCCAGGGCCTGCTGGACATCACCGACAACATCGTCGGCGGCAAGATCGTGGCGCCGCCGCAGGTGGTGCGCCACGACCAGGACGATCCGTACCTGGTGGTCGCCGCCGACAAGGGCACCGCGACCTTCTCCGACATCGCCAACGGGCTGGCGCTGGACCACGGCTTCTGGCTGGGCGACGCGTTCGCCTCCGGCGGCTCGGTCGGCTACGACCACAAGGGCATGGGCATCACCGCGCGCGGCGCCTGGGAGTCGGTCAAGCGCCACTTCCGCGCGATGGGCCGCGACTGCCAGAGCGAGGACTTCAGCTGCGTCGGCATCGGCGACATGTCCGGCGACGTGTTCGGCAACGGCATGCTGCTGTCGCGCCACATCCGCCTGGTCGCCGCGTTCGACCACCGCCACATCTTCCTCGACCCGAACCCGGATGCGGCCAGCTCGTTCGCCGAGCGCGAGCGCCTGTTCAAGCTGCCGCGCTCCAGCTGGGCCGACTACGACGCCAGGCTGATCAGCAAGGGCGGCGGGGTCTACCCGCGCACGCTCAAGTCGATCGAGATCAGCGCGCCGGTGCGCGAGGCGCTGGGCCTGGACGCGTCGGTCAAGAGCCTGTCGCCGAACGAGCTGATGAACGCGATCCTCAAGGCGCCGGTGGACCTGTTCTGGAACGGCGGCATCGGCACCTACGTCAAGGCCTCCACCGAGAGCAACGCCGACGTCGGCGACCGCGCCAACAACGGCCTGCGCGTCAACGGCGGCGAACTGCGCTGCAAGGTGGTGGGCGAGGGCGGCAACCTGGGCCTGACCCAGCTCGGCCGCATCGAGGCCGCGCTGCAGGCCGGGGTGCTGCTCAACACCGACTTCATCGACAACTCCGCCGGCGTGGACACCTCCGACCACGAGGTCAACATCAAGATCCTGCTCAACGACGTGGTGCAGGCCAAGAAGCTGAGCTACGACGCGCGCAACAAGCTGCTGGCCTCGATGACCGACGAGGTCGCCGACCTGGTGCTGTGGGACAACATCCGCCAGAACCAGGCGCTGAGCCTGATGGAGCGGATGAGCGTCAGGCGCCTGGGCTCCAAGCAGCACTTCATCCGCACCCTGGAGAAGCAGGGCCTGCTCGACCGCCAGATCGAGTTCCTGCCCAGCGACGCCGAGCTGTCGGCGCGCAAGGCGCGCGGCCTGGGCCTGACCCGGCCGGAGCTGGCGGTGCTGCTGTCCTATTCCAAGCTGGTGGCGTTCCAGCAGCTGCTGGAGTCGGACATCCCCGAGGACCCGTACCTGTCCAAGGAACTGCAGCGCTACTTCCCGCAGCCGCTGCAGAAGAAGTACGCCGACGCGATGGAGCGCCATCGCCTGAAGCGCGAGATCATCGCCACCGCGGTCACCAACACCACCATCAACCGGATGGGCGCCACCTTCCTGATGCGCATGCAGGAGGACACCGGCCGCAACATCGCCGAGGTGGCCAAGGCCTACACGATCAGCCGCGAGACGCTGGACGCGCGCGCGCTGTGGACCCAGATCGACGCCCTCGACGGCCAGGTGCCCGAATCGGTGCAGATCGACGCGCTGGAGGTGATCTGGAGGCTGCAGCGTTCGTTCGTGCGCTGGCTGCTGTTCCGTCCGGGCGCGATGCCGGGCATCACCGCGGCGGTCGAGCGCTACCACGGCCCGTTCAACGACATCCGCGTCGCGTCGGGCGTGCTCGGCGACTCGCAGCGCCCGGCCTACGAGGCCAGCGTGCAGGAGTGGAAGGACAAGGGCCTGCCGCCGGCGCTGGCGCAGCAGCTGTCCGAGCTGCGCTACCTGGAGCCGGCGTTCGACATCATCGAGCTGGCGCGCACCCGCAAGCTCAAGCCGGTGGAGGTGTCCAAGGTGCACTTCCGGCTCGGCGAGGCGCTGCAGCTGCCGTGGCTGTTCGAGCAGATCGATGCGCTCGAGGTCAACGGCCGCTGGCACGCGGTGGCGCGCGGCGTGCTGCGCGACGAAGATCGGAAGAGCG
>DNXT01000372.1:0-3040 GCA_003505795.1 Lysobacteraceae bacterium
TTTATGTTTTTTTTTTTTTTTAATGATACGGCGACCACCGAGATCTACACCGGATTTACACTCTTTCCCTACACGACGCTCTTCCGATCTCGCGCGGTCACCGCAGCGCGGTCGTGGTCGAACTCGCCGGCGTCGAGATGGCAGTGGCTGTCGACCAGCTGCACGCTCAGTCCCGCAGCAGCGGTGCCGGCGCCTTGCGGTTCTTCCAGTTGGCCAGCAGCAGCGTGCCCATCCCGAGCAGCAGCTCGTCGACGAAGGGAATGACGTCGGGCACCAGCAGGTCGACCAGGAACAGCCCGGCGACCACCTTGAACAGGGTCGGATAGCGCAGCTTGCTGGCCCAGCTGAGGATCGAGAGCGAGACGGGATTCGGCATGGCTGACTCCGGCGGGCAGGTTACGGATTCGTTAAATTACGGATTACTGAACTTCACGCCGACTTTCCTGACCGAGGCGTGGATTTGTTCAGGTTCACCGTGATGGAATTGCCCCATCGACGACGCGGATGGTCCGCAGGGAGCTGGTCATGAAGAGCAACACGACAACTATACTGGTCGCTGCCGGTGCGCTGCTGGTCGGAGGCGTCGCGACCGCGGCGTTCATGAACAACCGCAGCAAGTCGGACGATTTCGTGACGCCGTCCGCCGAGAGCCGGCCGCTGCTGGACAACTCGCTGTCGGCCGACGATGCCGCCTCCTCTTCGGTCGCCGGCGGCCTGCAGTACGCCGACGTGATCAAGGTGGATCCGGTCACCCAGAAGGAGAAGGTCTATGCGACGGTGATCGGCACCGAGCCGGTGCGCGAGACCTCCACCACCACCACGCCGCACGAGGTCTGCCAGGACGTGGTGGTGCAGGAACGGCTGCCCGAGCGCGACGGCAACGTCGGCGGCACCGTCGCCGGCGCGGTGATCGGCGGCCTGCTCGGCAACCAGGTCGGCAAGGGCAACGGCCGCAAGGCCGCCACCGCGGCCGGCGCCGTGGCCGGCGGCGTGATCGGCAACCAAGTCGACAAGCGCCATGTCGGCGGCAAGGTGGTGAACCGGACCGAGCGCCAGTGCCACACCGAGAACTCGACCGCCGAGTCCTCGCGCGTCACCGGCTACAACGTCACCTACCGCAACGCCGACGGCACCACCGGCACCATGCGCATGGACAGCAAGCCGGGCAACCGCATCGCGATGGGCAATGCCGACAACGTGATCGGCTACGACGTCACCTATCGTTTCGACGGCGAGCAGAAGACCGTGCGCCTGGACGAGAAGCCGGCCAGCGACCGCCTGCCGGTGATCGACGGCCAGCTGGTCACCCAGACCACCGCGGCCGCGAACGGCGCCAGCCGCCAGTAACGGTCGCCCTGGCCGATTCGCGTGGAGAGCCGGCGATGCCGGCTCTCTGCGTTTGCGCGGGCAGGCACGGCGTTGCCGATACAATCGCGCTCACCTTACCGCGTGGCCGATCCCGATGTTCCTGCGTGCCGATGACCTGTTCGACGTCCGATCGCTGTTGAACGACGAGGAGCGCGCCGTGCAGGACAGCGTGGCGCGCTTCACCGACGAGCGCGTGCTGCCGCTGATCGGCGAGGCGTTCGAGCAGGCGCGTTTCCCGCGCGAGCTGGTGGCGGAGATCGCCGCGCTCGGCCTGCTCGGCGCCACCTTGCCGGCCGAGTACGGTGGCGCCGGGCTCGGCGCGGTGGGCTACGGACTGATCTGCCAGGAGCTGGAGCGCGGCGACAGCGGCCTGCGCAGCTTCGTCAGCGTGCAGTCGTCGCTGTGCATGCACCCGATCCATGCCTACGGCAGCGAGGAACAGCGGCGGGCGTGGCTGCCGGCGATGGCCCGCGGCGAGCTGATCGGCTGCTTCGGCCTGACCGAGGCGCACGGCGGCTCCGATCCGGCCGGCATGAGGACCCGCGCGGTGCGCGACGGCGACGACTGGCGCCTGAGCGGGTCGAAGATGTGGATCACCAACGGCAGCATCGCCGACCTGGCGATCGTCTGGGCGCAGACCGACGACGGCGTGCGCGGCTTCGTGCTGGAGAAGGGCATGAAGGGCTTCGCGGCGCACGACGTCGGCCACAAGATGAGCCTGCGCGCGTCGGTGACCTCGGCGCTGTTCTTCGACCAGGTGCGGGTGCCCGAGCGCAACCGGCTGCCGGAGGCGCTGGGCCTGAAGGCGCCGCTCGGCTGCCTCGGCCAGGCCCGCTACGGCATTTCCTGGGGACCGATCGGCGCGGCGATCGCCTGCCTGCGCGAAACCCTGGCCTATTGCGGCGAGCGCACGCTGTTCGGGCGCCCGCTGGCGGCGACCCAGAGCGCGCAGATCAAGCTGGCGGAGATGGCGCGGCGCATCGCCTCCGCGCAGCTGCTGGCGCTCCAGCTGGGGCGGCTCAAGGAAGCCGGCGCGCTGCAGCCCGTGCAGGTGTCGCTGGCCAAGTGGAACAACTGCCGCATGGCGCTGGACATCGCGCGCGAGTGCCGCGACCTGCTCGGCGCGGCCGGCATCACCACCGAGTACGCGGCGATCCGGCATGCGCTCAACCTCGAGTCGGTGGTGACCTACGAAGGCACCGAGACGGTGCACCAGTTGGTGGTCGGCCGCGAGCTGACCGGCATCAATGCGTTCTGAGGCACGGCGCGTGGCGATCGACGACCTCCGCATCGAGACCGAGCGACTGCTGCTGCGGCCGCCGTGCGCGGCGGACTTCGAGGCCTATGCGCTGTTCGCCGGCGACGAGCAGACCATGCGCCACATCGGCGGGGTGCAGCCGCCGCCGCTGGCATGGCGCAGCCTGGCGACGATGGTCGGCAGCTGGCACATGCAGGGGTTCGCGATGTTCTCGGTGCTGGAAAAGGCGTCCGGCGCGTGGATCGGCCGGATCGGCCCCTGGCAGCCGTTCGGCTGGCCGGGCCCGGAAGTGGGATGGAGCCTGCGGCGCGAGTACTGGGGGCGGGGCTACGCGCCGGAGGCGGCGACCGCGGCGATCGATTGGGCGTTCGACACGCTGGGGTGGAGCGAGGTGATCCACACCATCGCCCCGGA
>DNXT01000372.1:3099-3988 GCA_003505795.1 Lysobacteraceae bacterium
GATCCACACCATCGCCCCGGACAATGCCAATTCCAAGGCGGTGGCGCGCAAGCTCGGCTCCTCGCTGCTGCGGATGGGGCGCCTGCCCGAGCCGCACCACGCGCACGAGGTCGAAGTGTGGGGGCAGAGCCGCGAGCAGTGGCGCGCGCGGCGCTGAGCGGAGCGCTTTGCAAAAGCCGCGGCGGCGCACAGACTGGCGGGCCATGCGACCGCGCCGTGCGGTGGCTCCAGGAGCACGACCGATGTCCGCAGAACGCTTTCCGTTGACCGTCCACGGGATGTCCACGTCCGGCAACTGCTACAAGGTGCGCCTGCTGCTGCAGCAGCTGGGCAGCCGCTATCGCTGGATCGAGGTGGACAGCGTCAACGGCGGGACCCGCACCGCCGAGTACCTGGCCAGGAACCCGAACGGCAAGGTGCCGATGATCGAGCGCGACGACGGCCGGATCCTGGTCGAGTCCAACGCGATCCTGTGCTGGCTGGCCGAGGGCACGCCGTACCTGCCGGTCGATGCCTGGCAGCGTGCGCAGGCACTGAGCTGGATGTTCTTCGAGCAGTACAGCCATGAGCCGTACGTGGCGGTGGCGCGTTTCGTCGCGCTGTGGACGGCGCCGGATTCGCCGCGCCGTGCCGAGCTCGCCCGCCTGCGCGCGCGTGGCGACGAGGCGCTGGCGGTGATGGAGCGCCACCTCGGTTCACACGACTGGTTCACCGGGCCCGACTACGGCGTTGCCGACATCGCCCTGTTCGCCTACACCCACTGCGCCGGCGACGGCGGGTTCGAGCTGGCCCGCTGGCCGGCCATCCAGGCCTGGCTGCGGCGCGTGCGCGATACCCCCGGTTTCGTGCCGATGCCGGCGGTGGCCGGGGCGGCGGAGGCAGCGCCGGC
>DNXT01000304.1:0-716 GCA_003505795.1 Lysobacteraceae bacterium
GCGCGTAGCGCCAGTCCGGCCTCGGCCGCGCTGTTGATCGTGGCAGGGTAGTAGCGCGAGTACGTCACCTCCGTGGTGACCCCGTGCATCAAGGCGATGCCGGCGCAGGCATCGCGCAGCGCCGCCTCGATCGTGTCCTGCGCGGTCGCGTCGAAGCTGCGCACGGTGCCGGTGATCCGCACCGTTGCCGGCAGCACGTTGTGGGTGTGGCCGCCTTCGATGCGGGTGACCGACAGCACCGCCGATTCCATCGGATCGATGCGCCGCGCCACCAGCGTGTTGAGCTGCACCACCAGTTCGCTGGCGGCCAACAGCGCGTCGGGGGTCTGGTGCGGCAGCGCGGCGTGGCCGCCGCGCCCGCGCAGGGTGATGTCGAAGCGGTCGGCCGCGGCCATGATCGGGCCGGGCCGGGTCTGCAGCTGGCCGCGCGGCAGGTCGGGCCAGTTGTGCAGGGCGTAGATCGCGTCGCACGGGAAGCGCTCGAACAGACCGTCGGCGATCATCGCGCGCGCACCCGCTTCGCCTTCTTCGGCCGGCTGGAAGATGAAGTGCACGCTGCCGTCGAAATCGCGGCTGCGCACGAGCTGGCGCGCGGCGCCGATCAGCATCGCGGTATGGCCGTCGTGGCCGCAGCCGTGGTGCACGCCGGGACGGGTGCTGGCATGGGCATGCCCGCCCTGTTCGGCGATCGGCAACGCGTCCATGTCCGCGCGCAG
>DNXT01000304.1:988-2904 GCA_003505795.1 Lysobacteraceae bacterium
CGCGTCCATGTCCGCGCGCAGGCCGACGCTGCGCGGCGAATCGCCCACGCGCAGCGTGCCGACCACGCCGGTGCCGCCGATACCGGTGTGGACCTCCAGTCCCAGCTCGCGCAGCGCGGCGGCGGCGATGCCGGCGGTGCGGTGTTCCTGGTAGGCCAGTTCGGGGTGCGCGTGCAGGTCGCGGCGCAGCGTGCGCAGCGCCGGCAACAGGTCGTCCAGCGGCGGCGATGCGGTCATGGCGGAGTCCGGCGAAAAGATGCGGATGGCAGGTTCACAGCCGCTGCACGCGCAACGGTTCGGCCTGGAGGTATTGCCCCGGGGTCATCCCGCACAGGTTCTTGAAGTGGCGCGAGAGATGGCTCTGGTCGTAGAAGCCGCAGGCGCCCGCCACCGCCGCGGCGGACATGCCCTGGTGCAGCAGCACCTTGGCGCGGCCGATGCGCTGCAGGTTGATGTAGCGGTGCGGGGAGATGCCCAGGTGCTGCCGGAACACCGCCACCAGCCGCCACGGGCTCAATCCGGCCAGCTCGGCCAGCTGTTGCAGCGGCAGCGGCTCGGTCAGGTGGCGGTGGACGTGGTCGACGACGCGTTGCAGCGCCGGTGGAAGCGGAACGGGGGCGACGGTCGGTTCCATGCCACCAGCGTAAGTGCCGTGCCCGCGTGGTTTGTCCCGAATTGGTGGCCCGGAGCGGCAGCGAATTCCGTTGTGCCCGCCGCGCTTGCAAGATGATCCCGCTGGACCGGTCCGGCAAGGGAGCTGGAGCATTGACCGTCCGTACGAACCCTCGGCGATTACTCCCTGTGGGAGGGGCTTCGGCCCCGACAGTCGGTCGGGAAGGTTCGCCGGGGCTGAAGCCCCTCCCGCAACAGTCCGCCCTCCGAAGCAGGCCTTTGATCGCCGAAGGTCGGTACGAATCAGGTGCCGGCAAGGCTCCATCGCGCCTGAACTCGCCTGCGGAGAACCGGCGGAGGTGCTAGAAGTCCGCGACCTTGCCGCGGGCAGAAGACCTGAACCTGTCCGGGTGGTAGGGGCGCGGATCGAACAGCGGCACGGCGCCGCTGACCAGGTCGGCGATCAGGTGGCCGGCGCCGGGACCGATGCCGAAGCCGTGGCCGCTGAACCCGGCGGCCAGCACCAGGCCGGGCAGGCGCGCGATCTCGCCGATCCCCGGCACGCCGTCCGGCGTGCTGTCGACGTAGCCGGCCCAGGCAGCGGTGAGCGAGCGCTGCTTCAGTTCCGGGATCAGTTCCAGGGCGCGGCGGCGGGTCAGGGCGACGGCGGCCGGGTCGGCGGCCGGGTCGAGGATGCGCGTCCGCTCCATCGGCGTCGGTCGGTCGAGCCGCCAGCGCGCCAGCCCTTCGTGGCCCGAGCGGATGCCTTCCAGCCCGCCCAGCGCCAGGTTGCGCCAGCGGCGCTGGAACATCGGCAGGAACTGCGGGGCGAAACGCAGCAGCTGCGCGGTGGGATCGACACGCCCGCGCCCGCTGATCGCCAGCGTGTAGCCGCCGTCCAGGCGCCGCGTCATGGAGATTTCGGCCGTGTGCAGTGCGGCCGGGAATTCGCCGTCGCCGGGAGAGACTGCCAGCGCGGTCTGGCGGATGCTGGCCTGCGGGAAGCGGATGCCGTGCTGGCGGCAGAACGAGGAGGCCCAGGCACCGCCGGCCAGCACCGCGGCCGGGGTGCGGATCGTGCCCTTCTCGGTGACCACCGCCGCGAGCCGGCCGCCCTCGGTCTCGATCCCGCGTGCCGCGCAGCCCTGGTGCACTGTGCCGCCGAGCGCCATGACCGCGCGTGCCACCGCCGGCGCGGAGATCGGAAGAGCGGTTCAGCAGGAATGCCGAGACCGAGAAGGGATCTCGTATGCCGTCTTCTGCTTGAAAAAAAAAAAAAAAAAAAAAAAAAAAAAAAAACAACA
>DNXT01000156.1 GCA_003505795.1 Lysobacteraceae bacterium
CGATCCTCGCCGCCGGCCTGCTGCTGTCCTTCGCCGCGGCGGCACAGCAGGGCGACGGCACCGACGTCGCCGCCCAGGTGCATACCTTCAAGCCGGACAAGCAGCCGCCGAGCGCGCAGGCGATCGCCGCGCTGCGGCTGCCGGCGGGCTTCAGCGTGCAGCCGCTGGCCACCGGCCTGCAGAACGTGCGCGTGCTCGCGGTCGCCGGCAACGGCGACATCTACGCCTCGCGGCGCGAGCAGGGCGACGTGCTGCTGCTGCGCGACCGCGACGAGGACGGCACCCTGGACGCGCCGCCGCGGGTGGTCGCGCGCCGCGCCGGTGCGCATGGCCTGGCGATCCGGGACGATACGCTCTACCTGGCCACGGCCAACGAGGTCTTCCGCGCCGGCATCCGCGCCGACGGCACGCTGGAAGAACCCGTGCTGCTCATCGGCGACCTGCCCGACGGCGGCCAGCATCCCAACCGCACGCTGGCCTTCGGCCCGGACGGCATGCTCTACATCAGCGTCGGTTCCTCGTGCAACGCCTGCAACGAGACCAATCCCGAGCACGCCACCCTGTTGCGCGCCGCGCCCGACGGCAAGTCGCGCACGATCTTCGCCAGCGGCCTGCGCAACACGATCGGCTTCGCCTGGGACCCGGCCAGCGGCGAACTGTGGGGCATGGACCACGGCATCGATTTCCTCGGCGACGAGGTGCAGCCGGAGGAGCTCAACCACCTGGTGAAGGGCAAGCAGTACGGCTGGCCGCACGTGTGGGGACGCGACGGGGTGAACCCGCAGAGCACGCCGCCGGGCGGGATCGACAAGGCGCAATGGGCGGCGATCAGCGAGCCCATGGTGCTGGGCTACACCGCGCACGCCGCGCCGATGCAGATGCTGTTCTATACCGGCGCCGCGTTCCCGCGCGAATACCGCGGCGATGCCTTCGTCACCATGCGCGGCTCCTGGAACCGCAAGCCGGCATCCGGCTACGAGGTGGTGCGGGTGCGCTTCGAGCGCGGCCGGCCGGTGGCCTTCGAGCCGTTCCTGCAAGGTTTCCTGGTGAACGACGGGCGCGCGCACATCGCGCGGCCGGTCGGCCTGGCGCAGACGCCCGGCGGCGCGCTGCTGGTGGGCGACGACGCCAACGGCGTGATCTACCGGATCGGTTACGGCAAGCCGGCGAAGGCGACCGCCAGTCGCCCGCCGCCGGTGCCGTCCGCTCCGCTGCAGGCGCAACTGGCCGAGGGCAACGGCGTGCCGCTGCTGCTGGACCGCATCGGCGAGGCGCCGGCGATGCGGGTCGATGCCACCGCGTTCGCCCCGGACGGCACGATCGACCGCCGCTATAGCGAATACCACGACGGCGTGTCGCCGCCGCTGTCGTGGCAGGCGGTGGACGGCGCGCGTTCCTATGCGATCGTGGTCGAGGACCCGGACGCGAAGCCGCTCACGCCGTTCGTGCACTGGGTGGCCTGGAACATCCCCGCCGACCTCGGCGCGCTGCCGGAAGGACTGCCCGAACAGATGCGCCTCACCGTGCCCGAAGGCGTGATGCAGGGCGCGACGACGCGCGGCTCGGTCGGCTACTACGGGCCGCGGCCGCCGGTCGGCGAGCCGCCGCACCGCTACCACTTCCAGGTGCTGGCGCTGGATACGCTGCTGGACCTGCCGCCCGGTGCCGACCGCGACGCATTGCTGCAGGCGGCGCGGGGCCACGTGATCGGCAAGGGCGCTGCGGTCGCCACCTACGCGCAGCGGCAGGCGCCGTTGAAGTAGGGCACGGGAGGGCCTGCGGGCCGGTGGGAACCCGTGGAGAACCGCCGCCGGCCGTCTCCTCGCGGGCGCTGGCGACCCTGCGTGGCGCGCTGCCGGCTTGCGGTGCGCAGCCGACGTTCCCGCAAGCGCATGGCGAGCCGGGTGCCGGCCAGGATCGCCGGCCACCCGGTCGCCTCCGCCTACAGCGTGACCGCGCCGCCGGACACCGTCAGCAGTGCGCCGGAGGTGTAGCTGGCGCGGTCGGAAGCGAGCATGACGTAGGCCGAGGCGAGCTCGGCCGGCTGGCCCGGCCGCCCGAACGGGGTCTGCGAACCGAAGTTCTCGACCTCGTCCTCGGCCATGCCGGCGGGGATGAAGGGCGTCCAGATCGGCCCCGGCAGCACCGCGTTGACGCGGATCCGCTGCTCGGCCAGCAGGCCGGCCAGGCCGATCGTCATGTTGGCCACCGCGCCCTTGGTGGCGGAGTAGGGCAGGATGTTGGGCGTGGGCTTCTTTGAGTTCACCGAGGCGGTGTTGATGACGCTGCCGCCGCCGGCCAGCAGCGGCACGCACAGCCGCACCAGGTTGAACACCGCATGCACGTTGGTGTCGAAGGTCTTGCGCCACTCGTCCAGGGTGATCTCCTCGAAGCGCTGGAAATAGCGCTGGTAGGCGGCGTTGTTGACCAGCACATCGATTCCGCCGAGCTGCTGCCGTACCTGGTCCACCAGTTGCGCCGCCTGCGCGGGATCGCTGATGTCGCAGGCCACCAGCACCGCGCGCCGGCCGGCCTGCTCGATCAGCGCGCCGACGCGCTCGGCGTCGGCCCGCTCGTCCGGCAGGAAGGCGATGGCGACATCGGCGCCCTCGCGCGCGAAGGCGATCGCCACCGCCGCGCCGATGCCGCTGTCGCCGCCGGTGATCAGCGCCTTCTTGTTCTCCAGTTGGCCGCTGCCGACGTAGCTGTCCTCGCCGTGGTCGGGACGCGGCTCCATCCTGTCGGTCTTGCCGGGGAAATCCTGCTGCTGGCGCTTGAACGGCGGGCGGGGATAATCTGGGACGGGCATCGCGCGGCTCCGGCATGGGATGCCGACAGTGTGCGCAGCGGGGATAAAGATCGTGCGCAGGCAATGTCCGCGGCGCGTGTAGGCCGGCGCCGGGGCGGTCGGGCCATTGGCAGCGGACAATCGGCGGAGAGCGGGTAGCGGCAGGCCCGCCACAAGAACCAGGCCAGCAAGGAGACCAGCTTGAAGACATGGATGATGTGGCTGGCGCTCGTGGCGTCGCCGTGGCCGGCGACCGCGTCCGCCGCCGCGGCGGTGACCCGGGAGCAGGTGGTGGCGCTGGTGGACACGGTGACGACCGCCGTCCGCCGTCATGATGCCGACACGGTACTGGCCAGTTTCACGCCGGATGCGAAGATCACGGTCGTGGCGCCCGCGCGGCTGGGCGGCACCCGGCGACTGGCGCTGAGCGAATACCGGGCGATGCTGATCGGCGGCTGGCGACAGTTGCCGGACTCGGCCTACGAGGTCAGCGACATCGTCATCGAACTGGCCGAAGGCGGCCGTTCGGCGACGGTCACCAGCACGGTCAGGGAGGCGGTGGACGCCTACGGCAAGAGCCTCAGTTCCACCACCCAGCAGCGCATGACGGTCGTGGCGCGCGCCGGCAAGCCGAAGATCGCGTTCCTGCATGCGGTGTTTCGGGTCAAGGGCCTGTAGCGGGCCGCTGCCGCGGTCCGGCATCTTGCTTGCTTGCTGGCCGGCAGGCTGCCGGCGGCTGTTTGCCAAGGGCATGGGGGGCGATGGAGAATCCTTCCGTGCGCCAACCTGCGCACCTCGGAGCATCAACAGGGGAACAAGGGATGCATGCATGGATCGCGGGCCCGCTGGTGCAGGCCGGCATGGCGATATTGGGCGCGGCGCCGGTCCAGGAAGCCACGGCGCCTGCAGGCGGTAGCCGAACCCCGGTAGCGGGCGTGCTTCCGTGCTCGGCTACGTCGGGCCGCTGAAGTCCGCCGCCAGGATAGTCTCAAGGTGGCTTCCCTACCCGAACGCCTGCCGTGGTCGCCTTCCGGCAGCGTATTTGCGCTGCAGGGAGCGCATACCGGCGACCTGGTGATGGCAATGCCTGCGATCGGGGCTGCGCTCAAGCGCGGTCCGGTAGGCGTGGCTGGACTGAAGCCGCAGTACTACGCGGCTCTGCAGGATTTGCCGGTGCATTACCGCGTGCGTTTCCATGACGGTCGCCGGCTAGTGGCGCGCAGGACGGCCGGATTGCATATGACCGAGGTGTGGCTGCGCTGCCTCGGCGAGGACGTGGCACCGGTGCGGCTGCCGTTCCCGGTCAGAGGCAATGCACAGCTGGATCGTCTGCTGCCGTTCGGGCCGTGGGTGTTGCTCAGTCCTTGGTCGGATTTCGCGCCAAAGCGGTGGGATCCGGGCCACTGGCACTTGCTCGCCGGCCACATTGCGGCCAGCGGCTGGCGCGTGGCCGTCACCGGCCCGCCGCGGGCGGCGGAGTTGGGGAGGTTCATCGCAGGGCCGATACACCTGAATCTGGTCGGCCGGGACGGCCCGGAGGACTGGCCGGGGCTGCTACGCCGCGCCGCGCTGGTCATATCCACCGACTCGGCGCCGGTACACGTGGCCGACGCCATGGACATTCCGGTCATCGGGCTCTATGGCCATACCCGAATCGACGAGTTCGGCCCCTTCTGGCGGCGCGACCTGTGCGTCCAGGCCGGCAGCATGGAGGCGCTGGGGCTCGGGACCGTGATTGAGGCCTTCGAACGCTGGCGCCGGAGTGATGCAGCCCTTCGCCAACGCTCGGAGACGAGCGCCGCGCCTCCCTAAACTCTTTGCCGGCTCCTGGGACTGGGGAGAGGACAGTGGCGTGAACCGCCGCCCCTCACCTACAGGAGCAGGTCATGGTGGCAGTATTTTCGGGCAATGGATTGGGTCTGTTCGACAGCTCGCTCGCTTCGTTGGGCGGAGCCCCCGGCGGAGCGGCGACCGTTGGCGGCCAGGGGCGGGACCGTCAATACCTGAATGTCGCCAACGGCAATCTGGTGCTGCAGGCGGGCGACGAAGTACTGCAGTTTCGCGGTCTGTCGGTATCGGCCACCCGGACCTACAACAGCCAGGGCCTGCTGGCCGACACCGGTGGCGATGGCTGGCTCACTGGTTTCGAGCGCCGCGTACTGCTGACCGGTGACGCAAATGCCGCCAGTTCGGTCGCGCGCCTGCAGCAGGGCGACGGCAGCTACACGGACTTCCGCTATGACGCTACGAACCACCGCTACCTGAGCGCTGCCGGCAGCGGTGCGCACGATGTCCTCGTCTGGGACGCGGCTTCGTCCACCTGGACTCTGACCGAAGGCAGCACGCGTCGCCAGGAGGTGTACGCCAGCCATGGCGATCCGGTGGCTGCCGGTCGTCTGATCAGGATCGTCGCCGGCTTCGGTGGCGCCGAGGCTCCTGCCCACTTCGACGTGCTCTACGACGGCCAGGGTCGGGTGTCCGCGGTCTCGTCCGATGGCGGCAACCCACAGGCCGATGCCTTGCTGTTTTCGTATGACGGCAACGGGCGCCCGGCTGCGATCTCCACGCGCGAAGCGGGCCGCGAGCGCACCCAGGTCGCCTACGAATACGATGCCATTGGCCGCCTTGCCGCCGTCGTCACCGATCTGACGCCGGACGACGCGACCGATAACGCCTGGAACACGGGCAATCCGGCCGCCAACGACGGCCACCTGTTCCGCACCGAGTACCGGTACAGCGGCGACAGCGCTCGAATTGCCGGCATCCGGCAAAGCGACGGCATCGTCGTGCAGTACGCCTATCAGCTCGACGGGCGTATCGCCAGCGTTACCTACGGAGAGGGTACGGACGCGGCGACGTATACGCTGACCTACAACGCCGGTCGCACCGACATCGCAGATTCGGACGGCCGCACCTGGTCCTACCTGTTCGACACGGCTGGCCAACTGATCGAAGTGCTGGCACCGGCGATGGCCGGGCTGCGCGGCAGCACGCGTTACACGTACGATGCGGATGGCAACGTGCTGTCGGTGGTGCAGGCGCGCGGCGCGCAGCTCCTGAGCAAGATCGATTACGCCTACGATGCGGCAGGCAATGTAGTGCGCGAGAGCGACGCGACCGGCGCCGTGCTTGTGCGCAGCTATTCGGCCAACAATCAAGTGCTGGCCGAGACCCGCTATCCCAATGGCTCCGCGGCAGTGGACAGCGAACCGCCCCCGGCCGGGGCGCTGCGCACACGCTACGTGTACGACGCGCAGGACCGGCTGCGCTTCACGGTCGATGCCGAGGGGCGCGTGACCGAGCTGACCTATGCTGACGGGGGCACCGGCGTAGGTCAGCGTGCGACGCTGCGCCAGTTCGTCGGCGCCGCCTACGCCGGCACGGTGTTCAGCGAAGCGGCGCTAGCGGCATTCTCCGCGGACAATCTGGCCGAGTCCTCCCTCACCACCTACGGCTATGACGCAGCCGGTCGTCTCAACCGCACCACGGCCTACGCGAGCGTCGACGTCGAAGGCGCCGGCATATTCGATGCGGCCACTGCCGTCACCACGCTGGTATACGACGCGCAGGGCCTGCTGCGGCGCCAGGCCACGGTGCCGGGCGCGGGAAGCAGCGCCGACGACCAGGTGTTGCGCAACGTCGTCGACTACGCCTATGACGGCCTGGGCCGTCTTCTCTCAGTGGTGCGCTACGTCCGTGATGGATTGGGCGCACAGCAGGTGGCGCAGACCCAGACCTACAGCTATCTCGATGCAAGCCGGCGCATCGAGATCGCCACCGGTGGCGCCGCCACGCAGGTCAGTCTGCAGGACAGCGCCGGACGCACGCTCACCAGCTGGCTGCAGGCGCCCGGCGAGGCCGCCACGGCTCGTGTCCAGCACTACTACTACGATGCGAGCGGCCAGCTGCGTGCATCGGAGGATGCGCTTGGCGGACGCAGTTATTCCTTCTACGACGAGAAGGGCCGCCTTGCCGCAGTGGTGGGACCCTCGGGCGAAGTCACCGGCTATAGCTACGACGGTGCCGATCGCCTGCTGGCCACCACGCGATACGCGAACCGTGTAACCACCGCGGGCTGGGTCGTGGATGGCGAAGTCGTGCCCACGTCGTTTGCCGACATCGGCCTGGTCGCCGATGCTGCGAATGACCGCGTGGTACGCGCTGCCTACGACGCGGCCGGCCGGCTGGCCACCGAGACCGACGAAGTCGGTGCGGTGACCAGCTACGCCTACGACGCATTGGGACGCCTGGTGAAGAACACCGTGGGCAGCGGCGCCGCCGCCCGCGTGACGCGCAGCTTCTACGATCGCAGTGGCAAGGTCCTGGCGATTCTGGACGCGGAAGGCTACCTCACCGAAATGGCCTACGACGCCGCCGGCCGCAAGATCCGGCAGGTCGTCCACGCCACGGCGACCAATGCCGCCGCGCGTGCCGCGGGCTCACTGGCGGAGCTACGTCCAGCCGATGCCGCAGGCGACCAGGCGACGCGCTGGTTCTACGACGGGCGCGGCAATCTCGTCGGCGAGCTGGATGCCGAAGGTTACGTGACCGAGTACGTGTTCGACCAGGCCGGCAACAGCCGTGCGACGCTGCGCTACTACCAGGCCGCGACCGGCGCGACGTCGCAGGCAGGCTGGACGCAGATCCGGGCGCAGGTGGCGAACCGGGCCGACGGCGCCGCCTATCGGCAGGAGCGCCGGCAATACAACGACCTCGGCCAGCTGGAACTGTCGGTGGCCGAGAACGGCCTTACCACGCGCTATCAGTACGACGTAGCCGGCCGCCTGGTGCGTACCGAGGCCGGTGGCGACTGGACGATCCGCCAGAACAACGTCGTCTACAACGCATTCGGCGAAATCGTCGCCGAGCTGGACGGAGTAGGGTCTCAAGCGCTGGAGCATGCCGACGATCCGCAGTCGGTGTGGGACCAGTATGCGCTGCGTCACGAGTACGACGCGCTGGGACGCCGCATCCGCACCACCCGTCCGGATGGATCGGCGACCTGGTTCTTCTACGACGCCGGCGGCAATCTGACCTTTGCCGCGGTGGGCGTATCCAACGAGCAGAACGTCAAGAATGCCCGGATCGAGGTCACCGAGTACCGCTACAACGCCTTCGGGCAGGCGGGCGAGCAGCTTGGCTACGCGGGCCGGCTCGAACTGGCGGTGCCGGGCAGCCGGGAGAGCGTGGCCAACGCATTGGCAACGCTGGCCTATGTCAGCGGTACCGACACGCGCACGCAGTGGACCTACGGACGCGATGGCCGGGTCGCCAGCCAGTTCGATGCGCTGGGAGTGCAGACCCGAACCAGCTACAACGTCTTTGGCGAAGTGGTGAAGGTGGAGCAGGCCGTCGGCACTTCGCGCGCCACCACCACCACGTTCGAGTACGACCGCCTCGGCCAGTTGACGCGCACTGTCGAGAATGCCGGTGCCAACCGGCTCAACCTGGCCCGTTCCTCGCGCTACGACGCGTTCGGGCGTGTGGTAGTCAGTACCGATGCGCGTGGAGGAGAGCTGCGCTACAGCTACGACCGCCTGGGCCGGATGGTGGCGACCGCGCAGATGGTGGACGGACGCGACGAGGCCACCAGCACGACCTACGATGCCTTCGACCGTGCTCTGCGCGTCGTGGATGCGCGCGGCAACGCAACGACCTACGCATACAGCGAGTCGGGCCTGCGCGTGACGACCACCACGGCCGAGGGCGTGGTGACGGACAGCAACTACGATGAATTCGGCAACCTGCGCTCCGTCAGCGGCAGCGAGTGGTCGCAGGCCAATTTCGATGCAAACGGACAGTTGGTCCATTTCAGCGAGTACGACAAGGCGTACCGCGACTTCGTCTACGATACGCAAGGCCGCTTGTCGTCCCAGACGGTCGACGGCGTCACCACCCGCTACGAGTACGACGACGCCGGCCGGCTGACCGCCACGATCCAGAATCCCGGCAGCGGCGGCGATCTCGTCACCCGCTACACCTACGATGCGCTCGGCCGCCAGCTCAGCGTGACCGATGCGGCGGGCGTGCAGACGCGCTACGGCTACGATGCCGTCGGGCGCCTGCTCGAGTCCGTGCTCGATCCCGGCGGCCTGGCGATCCGCACCACCTACACCTGGGACGAGTTGGGCCGCCAGCTGTCGGTGACCCGGGCCGCCGGCACCACGGTGGCGCAGACCACGACCTATGCCTACGACGGCGTCGGTCGCCGCATCCGCGAGACCGCCGCCTCCGGCAAGCTCAACCTGAGCACGACCTACAGCTACGACGGCAACGGCAACGTCACCTCGCGCACGGACGCGGCCGGACGCATCACCCGCTATACCTACGACGCGGCCGACCGGCTGCGCTTCGAGGTGGACGGTGCCGGCGGTGTCACCGAGCACCGCTACGATGCCAATGGCCTGGAAGTGGCGGTCCGGCGTTTTGCCGTACCGATCGCGGTCGATCTCGGCTTGCAGGTCGGCAGCGACCAGGTCGCGCAGCGCCTGGTCCGCAACGATGCTCGCGATCAGCAACAGTACACGGTGCGCGATGCCGATGGGCGCGTGGCTGCCGTGATCGATGGCGCCGGCGGCACCACGCTGTACCGGTACAACCAGTACGGCTACCTGACCAAGACCACGCAGCTGGCGAACGGCACGGTGCTGGATAGCTCCATGCGGGTGGCGCTGCAATCCGGCGAGGCGGAGGGCCTGCTGGCTCCGGTGACCGACGATGCGCGCGACATCGCGCAGTGGAACGTCTATTCCACCTACGGGCAGTTGCGCGGGACCGTGGACAGTGCAGGCCGTGTCACCGCTATCGTCTACGACAGCCACTATCGGGTGGCGGAACGCAGGGAGTACTCCGATGGCGTAAAGCTGGACGAGGCATCCTGGGTGACGGACAACCAGATCCCGCGGGAGCTGCTGGATGCAGGGACGCTCCGGGATGTCACGGCGCTGGTGTCCGATCGATGGGAGGACCGCCAGGTCGGATACGTGCGGGATGCGGCGGGGCGCGTCGTTTTCGAGCTGACCACGGCCTCCCGCATCGGTGTCTCGTCCTGGTCGGACGGCAGCGTGGCCGTCAAGGAGTACCGCTACTCCGAGACGGGAGAGGTCGTCCAGGAAGTCCTGTATGGCGTGCTGATCGCGTCGCAGTACTGGGCCGCCTTGGGGTATACGTCGGTCGATGCCGTTCGCAATGCCTTGTCGACCGCATTCGAACAGCGGCAGGTGGATGTCGGCTATGGCACGGTCGATGCCGACATGCCGACCGAGCGTATCACCACCTACGTCTACGATGCGGCGGGACGCCAGCGCTTCGCCGTCGATGGTGTGGGGGCGGTGACCGAGTCCATCTATGACGCGGGGGGGCAGCTCACCGAGCAGCGCACGTACGACGCGCTGGTGCCGGTCGGCAGCAACGACGCGGCGCAGATCCGGCAGGCGCTGGCTTCGGCGACTTATCGGAAGGTCACGTATCGCTATGACGCCGCCGGAAGGGTGAGCGCAAAGGGCGACGGCCTGGATCGATTCGAGTGGTTCGGCTACGACGGCTCGGGCCTCGTGGTCAAGCACCAGGACCGCACCGGTGCGGTCTGGAACTACGAGTACGATGCGGCGGGCAGGAAGACCGCCCAGTTGAGTCCTGCCATCACGGTGACGGAGCTGGACCCTTACGGTGGGGCGATCGAGGTCGAGCGACGCGTGGTGACCCGATACCGGTACGACGCTCAGGGCAATCTCACCGCGCTCGTCGAGGATGCCGACGGCGGCCATTCCCGCGTGACCGAGTACGAGTACGACAACCGCGGTCACCAGGTAAGGATCATCTTCCCGGATGCCGGCGTACTGGACGGAAGCGAACTGGTCGCCAGCGGCCGGCGCCCGACGGTGGAGGTTTCCTACAACACGCTGGGCCAGGCCGTCATGCAGAAGGACGTGCGCGGCTTCTACAGCTACAAGACCTACGATGCCGGCGGCAGGGTCGAGTTCGAGATCGATGCGGCCGGTGGCGTTACGTCGTACGGCTACAACGCATTCGGCGAGCAGCAGCGCATGACGCGCCATGCCGATGCCTTTGCCGCCACGGCGGGGCAGGCGCTCGGAGATGCGGACGTCCAGGCGCTTCGAGCGCTGCACAGTTCCCAGGATCGGCATCTCTATACCGCCTATGACCGGGCGGGACGCAAGAGCGACGTCCTTACCTACCCCTTTAAGGCCGAATACTTGTCGCCTGGCTATGGGGAAAGTACGCGAATCAATTATGGGTATGACGCCTTCGGCAACATGGTGCGCGAAGCGGTCCTGATCGATTCGCAAGGCTGGAATTCATACAGCGGTCTCGGCTACGGCGAGTATGCCTTCACCTACCACTACTACGACGCGGCCGGCCAGGAGATCGCCCGGCTGGATGCCGAGTCGTACCTGACCCGGTACGAGTACACCGCCAACGGGCAGCTGGCCAGGCAGACCGAATACGCCAATCCGGTCTACATGAACGATTACTACCGCGAAAGCCACATGCCGCCGCAGCCGCCGGAAGGCACGGCCGCGTCAGGCTTCGATCGCGTGACCAGCTACGTCTACGACGCTGCGGGGCGGAAGGTCAAGGAATCCACGCTGCGCCACGTGCAGGATGCGTCAGGCAATGTCGGCGTCGCTACGCTGGACAGTACCTACGTGTACGACGCCGAAGGGCGGGTCACCAACTCCAAGGTCAAGGACCAGAGCCTGACCATGTCCTACGATGCGCTCGGACGCCTCACCGGTACCCGCGAAGCGTCGAGGACCGCGCTCCACGACGGGGTCGATGGCATGCTGTCCGGCGGCGACTTCGGCGGCATCTACGACCAGGGCCTGTACCTGACCGTCACCCCGACCACCACCTACCGCTACGATGCCTTCGGCAACATCGTGCTGCAGACCTCCGGCATCGAGGACGAAGTGCTGAGCTGGCAGTCGTTCCGCTACGACTGGCAGGGACGCAACATCCAGCAGAGCGACCCCTTCAACACGGTGACGCGCAGCTTCGACGCGGCCGACCATGTACTCGAGGAATCACGGCAGGTCTGGTACGGGAGCTTCCAGGAAACCACCTCGCCGCGTTTCAACTTCACCTGGCAGCCGGTGGAGTCGCTGGGCTACGAGGCCGAGTTCTCGACCCGATACACCTACGACGCGGTCGGCCGGCAGTTGAGCAAGCTGAGCGTCCGCGAAGGATTCGTCGACGGGGCGTCCCTGGGTGTCGTGGTCGAGGCCGGCGAGCGGGTGGCCTACAACGCCTTCGGCGAAGTGGTGGGCAAGGACGTCGCCTGGTCCGGCGGCGACGGCGGGGAGGCGTATCGGATCCAGTACGAGTACGACAGCAACGGCAATGTCGTATGGAGCAATGAAGGCGGCGTACAGCGCTGGTATACCTACGACGCCGTCAATCGCCAACTGAGCGAGTCGCACTACGCCACGGGCTCCGAAGAGATCCCTCGGGTCGAGACATGGTTCATACGCGACAAGCTTGGCCGCATACAGGCACGGGTGCGGAACTCGAGTTATGCGCTCGGGGTGCCGGACGCCGTTTCTACGCAGTACGGTTATGACCGCTGGGGCAACCAGACTTACGTCCGGGACGAGCTGGGCAACGTCACCGAGCTCGAGTACAACGAAAACAACCAGCTGGTCCGCCAGGTCGGCGCCGAGGTCAAGGTCGTCTCTGCCTCCGGTGTCACGACCTACGAGCGTCCGCAGACGCGCTGGTTCTACGACGCGTTCGGCCAACTGGTCGGTACGCGGGACGCGAACGGCAATGGCCGCCGCTACGAGTACGACCCGCGCGGCCGGTTGGTGCGCGAAGTGGATGCCGCCGGCGGCGCGAAGATGTACCGCTACGATACAGCGGGCAACCAGGCGCTGACGTACGGAGCCGACGGCAAGTTCACGCTGCGCAAGTTCGACCAGGCTGGACGGGTCGTTTCGGTGTGGGGCGAACTCAACCGCGACGGCTATCGGGAATGGTTCGAGCTCGAGCGCTATGTTCTGGATCAGGACGGCAATCGCCTGGTCAGTCTCGATGCCGAGGGCAAGCTGCTCAAGGCCTGGTACGACGGGCAGGGCCGGATGCTGCGCTCGGAAACCAACGAGGGAGTGGTCGCCGAATACGAATACGACCTGCACGGCAACCGGATCCGCGAGCGCAACGCGCTTTCCGGCACCTCGTCCGGTGGTACCGGGGAAGGCCGGCAGTGGTACGTGGACCGCGACGGGCAGCAAGTCTGGTTCAACGAGAAGACCTGGGAATACGACGCCTTCAACCGTGTCGTCGACCACAACGACCTCAGTGGCCTGGACTACAACTACACCTACGACGAGCTCTCGGGCCAGCTGGTGACCGTGTCGGTGAGCCGCTCGCCGCTGGCGCAGTTCGCCGCTGCACAGGTTGCACTCGACCCGGAGCCTGGCGAGCCGGATCCGGCGCCTCCCACGCTGGACTACGCCAACGGCGTGCGGCGGTACTACTACGACATCGACGGGCGCATTGCGCGGATCGAGGAGGATGGTACCGACGCCAGTGGCGTGGACTGTACCATCTGGACGCGCTACGAATACGACGCCGGTGGCAACCGGGTCCTGGAGGAAACCCGCACCTACGATGCCAACGGCCAGATCCTCCAGGTCCGTACCCAGACCAGCTACGACGCGCTGAACCGGATCGAGCGCGTGGTCCAGGACGACCTGGTGCAGCAGCGCCGGCTGCTGGATGTGCGCTACTCCTATGACGCGGTCGGCAACCGGCGCCTGGTCGAGATGGGCAGCCAGTTCAACCCGGCGGGCAATCAGCCGGCCAATGCCGGCTTCGAGGAAGGCAATCGCGACTGGACGCTGGGCGAGGGCTGGTCGATCCGCATGGAGGAAGGCGGCGGCGATGCCAACAACGGCCTGTGGAGCGCCGAGTTCAAGGGGTCATGGAACGGCCCGCAGAGCATCGTCAACAACAAGCGCATCGCCGTGGTGCCGGGGCAGTCGGTGACCGCCAGCGCGATGGTCCAGCAGGGAGCTTCCTCGGCCGGCAAGGCGTCGGCGCGGGTGATGATCGTGTGGTACGACGCCAACGGCAACATGCTGCCAGGTGGCGAGGGCATTTCCTGGAGCGGCGGAAATGTCATCAACAGCGGTTCCAACGGCCAGTGGAAGAAGTCGTCGGTCTCGGTGGTCGTACCGGAAGGCGCGGCCTACATGGCGATCGGCGCCAGCGCCAACAAGAAGCCCGGGCATCCGCTGTGGGTGGACGACTTCCAGTGGACCTACAGCCCAGGCGCCACCCCGGCCAACCCGCCGGTCAACGGAGGCTTCGAGGAAGGCGACAGCGGCTGGACGAAGGGAGAGGGCTGGATCATCAACCAGCAATCCACCGGCGGCGACGCCTTCACAGGCGACTGGAGCGCGCAGTTCAACGGCTCGACCGATGGACCGCAGTCCATCACCAACGACGTCAAGGCGCCGGTGGTCCCCGGCCAGATCATCAGCGCCAGTGCGATGGTGCAACAGGGCGGATCCAGCGCCGGCCGGGCCTCGGCGCGCGTGCTGATCATCTGGTACGACGCAGACGGCAACATGCTGCCCGGCGGCGAGGGACGCTCCTGGAGCGCGGGCAACACGGTGAGCAGCGGTTCCAACGGCGCCTGGCACAAGTCGTCGGTCACCGCCACGGTGCCGGAGGGCGCCGCCTTCATGTCCATCGGCGCCAGCGCGCTGAAGAACCCGGGAACGCCACTGTGGGTGGATGACTTCCAGTGGAGCTATATCGATCCGGGCATGTCGGACGACCAGTTGCCGATCGACACTTCTTACTGGTTCGAATACGACGCGGAGAACCGCGTCGTGGTCAGCAATGGCGTGTTGTCCAACGGGAAGATCGTCATCGCCAACGACGGGGTCAGCTCCCTGCAGAGCTACGACGCTGCCGGCAATGCGGTGTACAGGAAGTTCTACGAGTCGGGCGTCATCAAGCAGCAGCAGTTGAAGTACGACGAGGAAGGGCGAGTCGTCCAGATCCTGCAGGCCGTGGGCAACGGCTCCTGGCATGTCCTGGAGACGAGCCGCTACGACGGCTCGGGCCAGCTCATCGAACGCCAGCAGTTCGCCGACGACGGCTCGGCCAAGCACGTCGACGTATACGAGTACGACCGCGACGGCCGTCCGACGCTGCAGCAGGCGTACGGCATACCGCAGGGCGGATCGGCAACGCCGGGTGGCGGACTATACGGCGGGCTGACCCTGCTGAGCGAAGTCAGCTATTCGCTCGACGGCCAGTCGGCGTATGACGAGGCCGGGCGCCTGCGTGGCTATACGTATACCGTCCACAAGAACGAGCAGGGCAGCGGCATCACCACGCCCGCCGGCTACACCCATACCTACCGCTATGCCTACCAGGCTGCCGAGACCTACCTGACCAAGCAGGTCACCGGGACCAGCACCAACAGCAACTACAAGACCAGCAACAGCTACAGCAGCTACGACGACTGGGGTCGCCTGGTCGCGGTGCGCGAGCAGACTCCGGGCGGCAAGGTCGACGACCGCGTGCGCTACTTCGCGATGGACCTGGAAGGCAACATCCTGCGGCGTACCGAAGGTACGATCGAGAGCGGGCTGTTCACCCAGGACGACGCCGCGCGCCTGCGCACCGAGCAGTACGTCTACAGCAACGGCCAGTACATCGCCTCGGGCCGCTACGACGGCAAGACCGACGTGCTGGGCATGATGGCCGCCTACGACGACAGCGGCGTCGGCACGTACCAGGTGACCATCCAGGCCGGCGACACGCTGCGCGGGA
>DNXT01000003.1 GCA_003505795.1 Lysobacteraceae bacterium
GAAGCCGAGCGGCTGCGGGCGGCCGCCGGCCGGGCGCGCGATATTCCGTGCCGGCATCGGCGGTGCGAAATTGGTTGTACCTCGGCTGCGCGAGGCGGTCTGCGCGCGCTCCGTTCAGCAAGCCGGCTGCAGTCGATTCAATCGCTTGCGCCCCGGCGCGGTATGCTGTCCGACGCTTGTGCTGCATTGCGGCGCAGTGCGCCGAGGCACGCGCGAACGTGCCGGTGACACCGTTTCCACGGGGTGTCGCCTGGCGTCCGCTCCCGCAACTGAACATCTTCCGCGAAGCCTGCTAGGATGGGCGCTTCGCTTCAATCAACCCGGCCGTGGGATCGGCCCCGGAGACTCCTGAATGACCCGTATTATCGAGTTCCTGATTGCCTTGGGGATCGTGGCTGGCCTGTTCGTCGTAGTGGGCCTGGTGCTGCCCTCGGAGCGGCACATGTCCGAGAGCGTTGAAACCAACCGCAAGATGACCATCGTGTATGACACGCTGAATGGCTTCCACCGTTTCAAGGACTGGAACCCGCTGGTGCTCCGTGATCCGAAGATCCAGCTGAAGCTGTCCGGCGCCGAAAGCGGCAAGGGCGCGCGCCTGGACTACAGCTCGACCGAGGGCTACATCGGCGACGGCAGCTGGACGATCACCGACAGCGTGAAGAACCAGCGCATCGAGATCGAGATCGACGATCCGACCAAGGGTCACGACAAGGTCACCAGCTTCACGCTGGAGCCGACCGGCAAGAACAACCGCAACGTCAAGATCACCCAGGACTACGGCGTCAAGTACGGCTGGAACCTGTTCGGCCGCTATGCCGGCCTGTACGTCAGCCGCCACGTCGGCGACGACCTGAAGCTGGGCCTGTCGCGCCTGAGCAACGTGCTGGCGACGGTGCCGAACTTCGACTACCGCGCCGAGCTGGACGGCAAGCCGGCGCTGGCCGACCTGAAGATCGTCGACGTCCCGGCCGAGGACCTGCTGGTGGTCAACGCGGGCAACATCGACCGCGACAACGACACCATCAAGAAGTCGATCAAGGACAACCAGGAGTGGATCAAGCGCACCATGGAAGCCAACGGCCTCGAGGCCGCCGGTCCGGTGCGCATCGTGACCACCGACTTCGCCGCCGAGAAGTACGCCTTCGACGTGGTGCAGCCGGTGCGCAAGCGTGCGGGCGGCGCCGCGCCGAAGGCCGACGAGGCCAAGGACGACGCCAAGGAAGACGCGCCGGCGGTCGATGCCACCCCGGTGGCGGCCAGCGGTGAGCAGCTGAAGGTCAACATCCCGTCGGGCGCTCCGGTCACCTATTCGCGTACCGCAGCCCACCGTTCGGCGTTCGCCTCGTATGTCGGCCACATGGCGGGTCTGGACGTGGCGCGCAACGCGCTGCGCGCCTGGGCCACCACCAGCGGCTACGACGTGGTCGACCGTCCCTACGAGTCCTGGAAGGGTGGCGTGGACAAGGCCTTCACCACCGAAGGCAGCTACGACGTCTACTGGGCGATCAAGTAAGCCCGCCTTTCCGCAGATGACGTGATCAACGAAAACGCGCCGCTCCCATGCGGCGCGTTTTTTTTGATGGCATCCACCGCAGCGTTGCAGGGCAATCGATCCGATGCGCATGTTCGACCGCCGTTCCAGGAAACCCTCGTTGCTGGCCTGCCTCGGCGCCTTGTTCGCCGCGCTGTCGGTCGGCCTTTCTGCCTATGCCGCGCACGCGGTGGCCGACGCGCTGGTGCAGTCGCGCCTGCAGACCGCGTCGCTGTACCTGTTCGGGCACGGCGTCGCGCTGGCGGCGCTGGCGGCGACCGCCGAACGCCTGCTGGCGCGGGCCGGGCTGTACCTGCTGCTGCTGGGAACGCTGCTGTTCTCCGGCAGCCTGGTCGGCGGGGCGCTGTGGCAGTGGTCCACGCGCCTGGCGCCGGTGGGCGGGGTGACGCTGATGCTGGGCTGGGTGCTGCTGGCGCTCAATGCACTGAGGCGTTGAAGGCGATGGCCCGGCACCTGCGCGGATTCGACGTGGAAGCGGCGTTCGAGCACCTGGCGCGCCGCGATCGTCGCCTGGGCGCATGGATGAAGCGGCTGGGGCCGCTGCCGCCGCCGCCGGGCTGGCGCAAGTCGTTCGACCCGGTCGATGCGCTGGCGCGCGCGATCCTGTTCCAGCAGCTCAGCGGCAAGGCCGCGGCGACCATCGTCGGGCGCGTGGAAGCGGCGATCGGAAGCCCGCGGCTGCACGCCGACACCCTGTCACGGATCGACGATGCCGCGCTGCGTGCCTGCGGCGTGTCCGGCAACAAGGCCCTGGCGCTGCGCGACCTGGCGCGCCGCGAGCAGGCCGGCGAGATCCCGACCCTGCGGCAGATGGCCTGGATGCACCACGACGCGATCGTCGAGGCGCTGGTGCCGATCCGCGGCATCGGCCGCTGGACGGTGGAGATGATGCTGATGTTCCGGCTGGGCCGCCCGGACGTTTTGCCGATCGACGACCTGGGCGTGCGCAAGGGCGCCCAGCGCGTGGACCGGCTGGAACTGGCGCCGACGCCGAAGCAACTGCTGGCGCGCGGCGAACGCTGGGGGCCTTACCGGACCTATGCCGGCCTGTACCTGTGGAGGATCGCCGATTTCGCCGAGGCCGCGAAGGTGCCGACCAACCGCTCTCAGGACTAGCCGCAAACAGCCTTCGTAGGAGCGACTTCAG
>DNXT01000155.1:0-734 GCA_003505795.1 Lysobacteraceae bacterium
ACCCGCGCCGGATCGGCCGCCGACTCGCTCACGGCCTGCGTCACGGCCGCCGCGCAGGCCTGCCAGATGTCCTCGGAGGATTGCTCGACGATCTCGCCGGGCAGGTACCAGGTCCGGATCGGGTGCCTGGCGCTGCCGAGCAGGCGGCCGCGGGCGTCGAATAGGCCGGCGCGGGCGCTGCCCGTGCCGACGTCCACGCCGATGAACAATGGATCGTGGGCAGGCTGCATGGCTACCAGCAGGTATAGCCGCCATCGACCAGCACGACGCTGCCGGTCATCAGGCTGGAGGCGCGCGAGGCCAGGAACAGCGCCACCGACGCGATCTCCTCGACCTCGCCCAGGCGCGCCATCGGCGTGCCGCCGATCCAGGCGTCGTACATCTGCGGGTCCTCCTTGACGAAGGCGTTGAGCGGCGTGGCGACGTAGGTGGGGGCCAGCGCGTTGACGCGCACGCCGCGCGCGGCCCATTCGGCGGCCAGCGACTTGGTCAGGTGGTGCACCGCGGCCTTGGACGCATTGTAGTACGCCTGTTCCTGCGGCTTGTTGACGATGAAGCCGGACATCGAGCCGATGTTGACGATCACGCCGTCGCGCCGTTCGAGCATGTGCCGGCCGAAGGCGCGGCAGCACCAGAAGGTGCCGTTGAGGTTGACGTCGATCACGTTGAGCCAGTGCTCGTCGGTGACGGTCTCGGCCGGCGTCTGGCTGCGCGCGATGCCGGCGTTGTTGACC
>DNXT01000155.1:912-8597 GCA_003505795.1 Lysobacteraceae bacterium
CGGCGTTGTTGACCAGGATGTCGACCTTGCCGTACCTGCCGGCCAGTTCGTCGGCCACCGCGTCCACGCGCGCGGAGTCGGTGACGTCCATCTGCACCAGTTCGGCGTCGAGCCCCTTGCCGCGCAGCGCGGCCAGGCCCTGTTCGGCCACGGCCAGGTCGTGGTCGGCGATGACCACCCTCGCGCCGGCCTCGGCCAGCGCCTCGACGATGGCTAGGCCGATGCCGCGGCCGCCGCCGGTGACGACGGCCACGCGGCCGTCGAGCTTGAACATCTCCAGATACATGTGCTGCTCCTGTCTCGAAGTGGGGAGTGGGGGGCGCGTCAGCGGATCGCCTGCTGCTGCGCGTCGAAGCGGTGCAGGTGCGCCGGGTCCGGCAGCAGCGTCACCGTGTCGCCTACCGCCACGCGCAGGTCGCCGGTGCAGCGCGCGTCGACGGTGCCGATGCCGGGAACGTCGACGTAGACGAAGGTGTCGCTGCCCAGGTGCTCGGCCTGGGTGACCGTGCCCTCCCAGACCTCGTCGGTGCCTTCGGCATCCGCCCGGCCGTGGCGCACCTGGATGTGCTCGGGGCGGATGCCCAGGGTGGCGGCGCCGTGCCGTTCGGCGACCGCGCCGGCCAGCAGGTTCATGCGCGGCGAGCCGATGAAGCCGGCGACGAACAGGTTGGCCGGGCGCTCGTACAGCTCCAGCGGCGAGCCGACCTGCTCGATGCGCCCGCCCTGCAGCACCACGATCTGGTCGGCCATGGTCATCGCCTCGACCTGGTCGTGGGTGACGTAGATCGTGGTGGTCTTCAGCTGCCGCTGCAGCCGCGTGACCTCCAGCCGCATCTGCACGCGCAGCGCCGCGTCGAGGTTGGACAGCGGCTCGTCGAACAGGAAGCCCTTGGGCTCGCGCACGATCGCGCGGCCGATCGCCACGCGCTGGCGCTGGCCGCCGGAGAGCTGGCCGGGGCGGCGGTCCAGGTAGTCGGTGAGGTTGAGGATCTCGGCGGCCCTGGCCACGCGCCGCTCGATCTCGTCCCTGGGCAGGCGCGCCATCTTCAGGCCGAAGGCGATGTTGCGGCGCACGCTCATGTGCGGGTACAGCGCGTAGGACTGGAACACCATCGACAGCCCGCGCTTGGCCGGGGCCAGCCGGGTGACGTCCTGCCCGTCGATCAGGATCCTGCCGGCGCTGACGTCCTCCAGTCCCGCGATCAGCCGCAGCAGCGTGGTCTTGCCGCAGCCGGAAGGGCCGACGAAGACCACGAACCTGCCGTCCTCGATCTCCAGGTCCGCGCCGTGGATGACCGTGGTGTCGTCGAAGCCCTTGCGTACGCCTTGCAGTGTGATACGTCCCATGAAGCACCTATGCAGCGGTTATTTGACGGCGCCGAAGGTCAGCCCGCGCACGAGCTGCTTCTGGCAGAACCAGCCCAGCACCAGGATCGGCGCGATCGCCATGGTCGAGGCGGCCGACAACTTGGCCCAGAACAGGCCCTCCGGGCTGGAGTAGGAGGCGATGAAGGCGGTCAGCGGCGCGGCCCTGGACGAGGACAGGTTCAGCGACCAGAACGCCTCGTTCCACGCCAGGATGACGTTGAGCAGCAGCGAGGAGGCGATGCCGGGCAGCGCCATCGGCGCGAGGATGTAGAGGATCTCCTTGCCGATGGTGGCGCCGTCCATGCGCGCGGCCTCGAGGATGTCCTTGGGGATGTCCTTGAAGTAGTTGAACAGCATCCACACCATGATCGGCAGGTTGCCCAGGCACAGCACGATCACCAGGCCCAGCCGCGTGTCCAGCAGGCCCGAGTCGCGGTAGATCAGGTAGATGGGCACCAGCACGCCGACCGGCGGCAGCATCTTGGTCGACAGCATCCACAGCAGGATGCCGCGCGTGCGCCTGGTGGGGGAGAAGGCCATCGCCCAGGCCGCGGGAATGGCCACGGCCATGGCGATCAGGGTCGAGCCCAGCGCCACCACCACCGAATTCCAGGCATGGCGGAAGTAGTCGCTGCGCTGCTGCACGGCCGCGTAGTTCTCCAGCGTCCAGTCGAACAGCAGGAACGAGGGCGGATTGGAGAACGCCTCGATCTCGCTCTTGAAGCTGGTCAGCAGCATCCACAGGATCGGGAAGAACAGCACCAGGCCCACCGTCCAGGCGGCGAGGGTGGTGGCTAAAAGTTGCGGTGTCGGCGTACGGCGGGACATCAGGACATGTCCTCCATTCCCGAACAGGTCGCGCCGCTCCTGCGCGTGCCCGGGGCAAGGGAGAGGGAGGGCGTGGGCGTCCATCCACGGCCGGGCGATGGCGTAGTCATGGGCGCGCGCAGCAGCGGCCCTGCGGGCCGGGCCCGGAAAGCCGCCAGCCGGGGCCGCGCGGCTGACCTGACGGCCAGTCAGGCGGCGGCGCCACGCACCACCACCTGACGGCTCTCCATACCCAACGCGGCCTGTTCGGGAACAAATGACATGCCCTAGGTCTCCAGGTTCTTGCCGACGATGCGGACCAGGAAGAAGGCGGCGATGTTGGCGATGACCACCGCCACCAGGCCGCCGGCCGAGGCGCCGCCGACGTCGTACTGCAGCAGCGCCTGCGAATAGATCAGGAAGGCGAGGTTGGTGGTCTGCAGGCCGGGGCCGCCGCCGGTGGTGACGTAGATCTCCACGAACACCGTCAGCAGGAAGATGGTCTCGATCAGGACGACGATGGTCAGCGGCCGCGCCAGGTGCGGCAGGGTGAGGTGGAAGAAACGGTCGAACACGCCGGCGCCGTCCATCATCGCCGCCTCGTGCTGCTCCTCGTCCATCGACTGCAGCGCGGTCAGCAGGATCAGCACGGCGAAGGGCAGCCACTGCCAGGCGACGATCAGCACGATCGAGAGCATCGGGTACTGGGTGAACCAGTCCACCGGGGTCAGCCCGAACAGCCGCCACAGCCACGACAGGAAACCCGACACCGGGTGCATCAGCAGGTTCTTCCAGATCAGCGCGCCGACGGTGGGCATGACGAAGAACGGCGCGATCAGCATCAGCCGCACGATGCGGCGGCCGACGAAGGCCTGGTCGACCAGCAGCGCGATCAGCACGCCGAACACCGCGGTGATCGCCAGCACCGAGCCCACCAGCAGCAGCGTATTGCGCAGCGAGGCCAGGAACGCCGGGTTGCCCAGGAAATAGCGGAAGTTGCCGAGGCCGATGAAGGTCTTCTCGGGGTTGAGCAGGTTGTAGTTCAGCGTGGAGAACCACACCGTCATCGCCAGCGGCACGATCATCCACACCAGCAGCAGCACGACCGAGGGCGCGATCAGCAGGCGTGCGAGTTTTTGGGTCTGTTGCGTGGCCATCGATGCGTTCCGTGGAGGCGGGCGGACTGCGGGCAGACGATCCCGGGCCAGGGAGAGGGCTGGCCCGGGACGTCCGCTGCAGGGTCAGAAGTCGAGGCTGACCTGCAGGCCGAGGATCGTGGCGCTGTCGATGTCCAGCCCGCCGGGATGGCGCACGTACTGGACGCTGGGCATGATCTCGATGCCCCTCGCCACCGCGAAGTTGTAGTTCAGCTCGATCGGGTACTCGTAGCGCTGCACGGCGACCGCAGCCGCGCCCGGCGGAAGATTACGGTCGTAGCGGCGCTGCGCGTCGCTCAGCTTGTCGCTGACGGCGTTGCGGCCGAACGCCAGGCCGACCCGGTCGCCCGGCCGCGATGGGAACGGGCCGGTCCAGAACCCGCCGACCGCCAGCACCTCGCCCACCGTGCTGACGTCCTCGTCGGCACGGATCATGCTGGCGAACAATCGCAGCCCGCCGTCCGCGTCGTTGCGCGTGACCTGCTGCTCGAAGTTGAAGTAGAAGGCACGGTCGGTGTCCTGGAAGAGCGTCGCGTCGGCGGTGGTGCCGCTGGGGAAGCCGGCCTGGTTGTACACCCTCTGCAGGTTGCTGCTGTTGCGGGTCGTGCCGACGCGGTAGTCGCCGTCCAGGCCGTTGCCGAACTCGGGCCTGTACTCGACCTCGGCCACCAGCAGCGTGCCGCTGTCGTCGCCGGAGGTGCCCAGCTTCAGGCCCTGGTCCTTGGACAGGCTTTCCGGGTTGGTGTCGTAGCCGCCGACCTTGAAGAACCAGCGCTGGTCCGGGCTGAAGGTCAGCTGGCCGCCGAGGGCGCTGAGCGGATCGCCGAACCAGCGGCCGCTGATGTAGTTGGACGAGCCGCCGCTGCAGAAGGTCAGGTGCTGGAAGGCGCAGCTCATGCCGAAGAAATCCGCGTTGGGATAGATGCGGCCGACCTTGATGCTCAGGCGGTCGTCGAACAGGCGCTGGGTCAGCGAGAACTGGGTCAGGCGCGTGACCGTGCCGCGCCCGTAGATCTGCTGCGACTGCAGCAGGGCGGGGATGCCGGCCTTGTCGTTGATCAGCTCGCCGTTGCGGTTGGTGATCTCCAGCTTGAATTCCGCGCCGGACCAGCCCCACAGCTTCTCCAGGTCGAAGTAGCCGCCCACGAAGAACTGGTCGGCATAGGCGGTCTCGTGGCTCTGGCCGCCGGAGGTGTTGTGGGCGGTCTGGCTGAAGTGGCCGAGCTTGAACTGGATGCCGTCGTCGGCGAGGCGGGCGCGGCTGCCGCCCCAGTCGCCGCCGATGTGCTTGCCGGGATCGAACTCGTCGGCCCGGGCCTGCGCGCCGGCGAGCAGGGCGGCGAGCGTCGCGAGCGCTAGTGGGGTATGGCTGATCTTCATGGGAAGCCTCGTGTGATGGGCACCCGGCGCGTCCGCGCCGGAGGATGCCGGTCGGAAGGAGGTTCGGCCGCGGGCCCGCCGCCGGCGGGCCCGCGCATGCGCCTACTTGGGATAGCCCGCGCGCTGCATCTCGCGCTCGGTGGCGGCCTGTGCGTTGCGCAGCGCGTCGTCCACCGAGACCGAGCCGGCCAGCGCGGCGGAGAACTGCTGGCCGACCGTGGTGCCGATGGACTGGAACTCGGGGATCGCCGCGTACTGGACGCCCACGTAGGGCACCGGCTTCACCGAGGGATGGTGGGTGTCGGCGCCGTCGATGGCCTTCAGGGTCTGCGCGGCGAACGGCGCGGCCTTCTGGTACTCGGGATTGGCGTAGAGCGACTTGCGCGTACCCGGCGGCACGTTGGCCCAGCCTTCCTTGGCGGCGACCATGTCGGTGTAGGCCTTGCTCGTGGCCCAGGCGATGAACTTCTGCGCGTTCTCGGCCTTGCGCGAACTGGCCGGGATGGCCAGGTTCCACGCCCACAGCCAGCCGCTGGTCTTGCCCAGGCCGTTGTCCGGCGCCGGCGCGAAGCCGACCTTGTCGGCGACCTTGGATTCGGCCGGGTTGCTGATGAACGAGGCCGCCACCGTGGCGTCGACCCACATCGCGCACTTGCCGGCGTTGAACAGCGCCAGGTTCTCGTTGAAGCCGTTGGAGGAGGCGCCGGGCGGGCCGGCCTGCTTCATCACGTCGACGTAGGTCTGGATCGCCTGTTTCCATTCCGGGCCGTCGAACTGCGGCCGCCACTGCTCGTCGAACAGGCGGCCGCCGAACGAGTTGGCCATCGCCGTCAGCAGCGCCATGTTCTCGCCCCAGCCGGCCTTGCCGCGCAGGCAGATGCCGTAGACGCCGGCCTGCTTGTCGGTGAGCTTGCGGGCCGCGTCGGTCACGAACGACCAGGACGGTTGCGCGGGCATGCTCAGCCCGGCCTTCTGGAACAGGTCGGTGCGGTACATCAGCATCGAGCCCTCGCCGTAGAACGGCGCGGCATAGAGCTGGCCGTCGCGGCTGACCGCATCGCGGATCTTCGGCAGCAGATCGTCCACGTCGTAGTCCGGCCCGAACTGCAGCGGCTTGAGCCAGCCGCGCTCGGCCCACAGCGGAACCTCGTAGGTGCCGATGGTCAGCACGTCGAACTGCCCGCCCTTGGTGGCGATGTCGGTGGTCACGCGCTGGCGCAGCACGTTCTCCTCCAGCGTCACCCACTCGACCTTCAGGCCCGGGTTCTTCGCGGTGAAGTCCGAGGTCAGGCCCTGCATGCGGATCATGTCGCTGTTGTTCACCGTGGCGACCACCAGGGTGTCGGCACCGGCCGCGGCTGCGTCCGGCCCCTCCCCGCCACCGTTACCGCCCCCGCAACTGCTCAGGCTGCCGGCCAGCGCCAGGCAACACGCTACAACGGTCGATCTGCTCATGATTCCCTCCCGAGGTTTTGAGCAAATACCCTGTTGTTGAATATATGCTCATGGCGAAACGGGTTTGTAAAGCACATTCGATCTTGCGTTGCAGCATCGCCGCCGCGGATAGCGCGCACGCCCTGAGTCTGCGCCAACCCGTAGGAGCGAGGTCGGTCGCGACAAGGAAGCCGCCGGCCTTCCGCAGCGGATGCCGCCGAAGGTGCCGCTCGCGCTCGATGCCGGCGATCTCCCGGAAGTCGTCCTGCCTCCGGTCCGGCGCGCCTTGTGTGGGAGGGACTTTGGTCCCGACGCTTTGTCGGCAAAGATCCGTCGGGACCGAAGTCCCTCCCGCAGGATCGCTGCCGGGCGCAAACAGGGCCCGGAAAATCCACCCGCCCGACACCCGCTGCCCCGCAGGCGCGCGGAAGCGCCGCGCGGGCAGCGACGGGACGCGACCGGGTCAACCGGCCAGGATCGCCCTGGCGGTGGCTTCGTCGGTGATCAGGCCGTTGAGGATGCGGCCGAGCAGCGCGGTGCGGATCGGCGCCGCCTTGGCGTTGCCGGCGGCCACGCCGACGCTGAGGTGGGCGGGCGGCGCCTGGTGCGGCACGCTGGTCAGGCGCAGGTTGCTGCCGCCTTCGATCACCCTGCCTTCGGCATCGAAGGCCCAGCCGATGATCTCGCCCACGGCGCCCAGCCGGATCAGCTCCAGCAGTTCGGTGCGGCTGAGGAAGCCGTCCACGTGCAGGGGCGCGGTCTGGTCGAGCTGGCCGACGCCGACCAGGCGCAGGGTGGCCTTCTCGGCGATCGTGCGGATGCGCTGCACGGCATGGATGCCGAGCAGGCTGCGGCATTCCTCGGGCGAGGCCAGGAACACCGGCAGCGGCATCGGGTAGTGCTGCGCGCCGGTGAGGTCGGCCAGCCGGGCGACCGCGTCGAACGGACTGGCCGAGCCGTCCGGGGAGATGTTGCCGACCAGCGAGACCAGTTGGTGGTTCTGCGTCTGCATGGCGGGAATGCGTTCCACCGTCGCGCGCATCGCGCGGCCGGTGCCGATGCCGATGATGCTCGGCGTCTCGCTGCGCAGCGTGGTTTCCAGTAGCGCGGCGGCGCGCTCGGCGATGCCGGTGATGGAGCCGGGGTCGGCCGGGTCGGTGGGCGCGACCTCGCAGTAGCGCAGGTCGAAGCGTTCCTGCAACTGCGCGGCCAGGTCCATGCAGGAGGCGATGGGATGTTCCAGGCGGAAGGTGATCAGGCGCTGGCTCAGGCACAGCGAGACCAGGCGCTGCGCGGTGGCGCGCGACACCTTCAGCTTGCGGGCGATCTCGTCCTGCGTGTTGCCGGCGATGTAGTACAGCCAGCCGGCGCGGGCGGCGGCGTCCAGGCGGGCGGTGTCGTTGTCGGGGTTCGCCATGGCGCGGCCGGTCTCAGGCGGGATGGGGTGCGGTATTGACGCATGCGGCGGCGTCGGAGGACAGCAACGCGCGCATGTCGTCGAACACGCGCTGCGCGCCGGCCTCGCGCAGCGCCCGGCCG
>DNXT01000139.1:0-150 GCA_003505795.1 Lysobacteraceae bacterium
GGTGGACGGCGCGGACCTGTGGATCGCCACCCGCAGCGGCCTGCTGCGCATGCGCGACGGCAGCCTGCAGGCCGAGCCGCGCGCCGCGCCGCTGGCCGGCAGGATGGTCACCAGCCTGCACCGCGACGACGACGGCAGCCTGTGGATCGG
>DNXT01000139.1:450-3345 GCA_003505795.1 Lysobacteraceae bacterium
CGACGGCAGCCTGTGGATCGGCACCAACGAGGCCGGGCTGTGGCACCTGGCCGGGCAGCGGGCCGCGACCCGCCTCGACCCGCCCGGCGCCGGCATGCACAAGTCGGTCTGGGCGATCCACGGCGACGCACGGACGCTGTGGATCGGCACGTTCTCGGCCGGCCTGTACCGGATCGACCGCCGCAGCGGCGTGTCCAGCCGCATCACCGAGCAGGACGGCCTGAGCAACAACGTGGTCTACCGGATCCTGGAGGACGGCCAAGGGCGGCTGTGGCTGAGCACCAACAACGGCATCAGCATCTACGACCCGGCCACCGCGATCCACCAGAAGCTGGGCCGGCGCGACGGCCTGCACAACCAGGAATTCAACAGCAGCGCGTCGTTCGTGGACCGCCAGGGCCAGCTGTATTTCGGCGGCACCCAGGGGCTGGACGTGCTGGCGCCACTGCAGCTGCCGCGGCGCAGCAGCCCGGCGCGGCCGGTGCTCACCGGCCTGCACGTGCTCAGCGGCGATGGCCGCTCCGGCGCACGCGGCCTCTCCAACGGCGACATCGTCTATTCGGACCGGATCGCGCTGCCGCGCGAGGACACCGTGTTCACCCTGGACATGACCGCAGTCGACTTCCTCGCCCCGGCCGCCGCGCAGCTGCGCTACCGCGTGCAGGGGCTGCACGAGGGCTGGATCTATCCGCACCAGGCGCGCGTGGAGTTCTCGCTCAACCACCTGCCGGCCGGGCACTACCTGCTCGAAGTACAGGCGGCCGGACGCGACGGCCAGTTCGGCGCCTCGCGCCGGCTGCACATCGACGTGCCGCCGCCGCTGTGGCGGCACCCGCTGGCCTACGCGGCGTACCTGCTGCTGGTCGCGCTGGCGGCCTGGCTGCTGGTGCGGCGGGTACGCGCCACCATGCGGCGCGAGCGCGAGCAGATCGAGCTGCTCAACCACACCGTGGCCGAGCGCACCGCGCAGCTGCGCAGCGCCAACCAGCAGCTGCTGCAGAGCAACGCGCAACTGGAGATCGCCACCCGCACCGATCCGCTGACCCGGGTCTCCAACCGGCGCGAACTGCAGGACTGGCTGGCGCGCGAATGCCCGCACCTGCTGGCCCTGATCGAGGCCGGGCAGCCGCAGGAACGGCTGTTCTTCTTCATGGCCGACATCGACGACTTCAAGCGCGTCAACGACAGCTACGGCCACCAGACCGGCGACGAGCTGCTGGTCGCGTGCGCCGCGCGCCTGCGCCTGCTGTGCCGCGATCGCGACCTGCTGGTGCGCTGGGGCGGGGAGGAGTTCCTGCTGGTGGCGCGGCTGGCCCAGGACGAGGACGCCGCACGCCTGGCCGAGCGCATGCGCGCCAGCATCGCCGACCTGCCGATGCCGCTGGACAACGGCGCCGCCCTGGAGACCACCTGTTCGATCGGCTTCGCCGCGTGGCCGCTGTCCACGCAATGGCCGGCGCTGGGCGACTGGGAGCAGAGCATCGCGCTGGCCGACCGCTGCCTGTACGCGGCCAAGCACGCCGGCAAGAACGCCTGGGTCGGCGTGGTCGCCGGTCCGCATCCGGACCGCCAGGTCATCCTGTCGCTGCTGTCCGGCGCCGATCCGCTGCAGCTCGACGCCAGCGTCCGCTGCGTGCATTCCACCGCCGTGCCGCCGCGCTTCGCGCGCTGAGCACCGGCTACGGACCGCGCGCCGGCGGCTGCGTGCTGCTGCGCCAGGCGTCCAGGAACTGGTGGCGCTTGAGCGCATCCAGGTAGACCAGCAGGCCCGGACCGAGCGCGATCGGCCGGAACGTGCGCGGCGGCCCGGCGCCGGCGCCGGCCGGTGGCAGGATCGGCCTCAACCGCGCTTCCCTCGACAGCACCTGCTGGCCGCGCGGCGACAGCAGGTAGTCGAGGAAGCGCCGCGCCTCCGGCGCGTGCTCGGCGCCGCGCGGGATCAGCGCGGTGCGCAGCACCACCAGCGTGTAGTCCTCCGGCTCGACGATGCCCAGCGGCGCGCCGGCCTCGATGCGCGCCTGCGCGTAGGAGCCGAGCACGTTGTAGGCCAGCCACAGCTCGCCGCTGCTGACCTTGTCCAGCAGCACGCCGGTGCGCTCCTCCAGCCGCACCCGGTTGTCGCCGAGCGCGGCCAGCAGGGCCCCGGCGATGCTGCCGAGCTGGCTGTCCTGCGTCGCGAACAGGTAGCCGACGCCGCTGCGCCCGGCATCGTAGGTGCCGACCTTGCCGCGCAGCGGCGCGTCGGGCGCGCGCAGCAGCTCCAGCAGCTGGCGGCGCGTGCGCGGCACCCGCTCGGCCGGCAGGCGCCGGGTGTTGTAGACGATCGCCACCGGCTCGTAGCTGATGCCGAACACCTCGTGCCGCCACTGCGCCCACGCCGGCAGCGCCTCGGTCTGCGGCGAACGGTGCTGCAGCGCGTAGCCGTCGTTCACCAGCTTGGTCTGCAGGTCCATGCTGGCGCTGATCAGCAGGTCGGCGCGCTGCCCGCCGCCGGGCGGATGCAGGTAGCGCGCGTACATGTCCCAGGCGATCACGTCCTCGTACACCACCTCGGTGCCCGGATGCAGGCGCTGGTAGTCGGCGATCACCGCGGCGAACACCTCGATGTCGGTCGAGCCCTGGATGCGCAGCTGCGCGGTCGCCGCGCCGCGCGCCGGGAAGCGCCGCACGTCGCCCGGGTTGGCGGAAGCGAGGGCGGGGATCAGGTACAGGGCCAGCAGCAGCAGGGACCGGATCATGGATGCAGCCTGGGGAAGCGCAGGGTGGCGACCAGGCCGCCCTCGACGCGGTTGGACAGGTCGATGCGGCCGCCGTGGCTGTCGACCACGCGCTTGACGATGGCCAGGCCGAGCCCGGCGCCGCCGGCCGCCGCGCCCTCGCCGAGATCGGAAGAGC
>DNXT01000449.1 GCA_003505795.1 Lysobacteraceae bacterium
GCTTCGATCCGCAGCGGTTGCGGGTAGCCGCAGCGTGCCGGAACCGTCAACGGCCAGGCGCGCGCCGGGAAGTGCCGGCGCTCGACCCTGCCGGCGCAGACCCATTCGGCGTCCAGGCCGTCGGCGGCACGGTGCAGGTACGGACCGTCGTCGATGTCCCGGTCCGGCGGCACGGCGCCCTCGGCGGCGCGGGACGGGAGCGTGGCGGCGGCCAGTGCGAGCGAACACAGGATGGCGGCAACGAACCGGCGCATGCGGTATTTCCGGGAGGTGGCGCACGAGCTTGCCCGAACGCCGGCGCGCGCGCCGGTCCCGTTGGTCATGCCCGGCGGCCAGGGCGTGCGGCCCGTTCCCACTCAGGAGCGGCGCGGCCTACCCGGGAACCGGGGCACCCCCTACACTGCAGCGATCCATCGCAGGAGATGCCGCATGAAGCACGCAGGGATGTCACTGGCATTGGTGCTCGGCCTCGCCGCCTGCGCGCCCCCGGCTTCGCTGCAGCCGGACAGCCCGGGGCCGCAGATCAGCGGGAACGGCATCTGCGACGCCTCCCGGGTGGCCTGGGCGGTCGGGCAGAAGGCCACCCAGGACACCATGGCCAAGGTCTGGAAGCAAAGCGGCAGCGGGCTGATCCGGCCGTTGGCGCCGAACCAGGCGGCCACCATGGATTTCCGCCCCGACCGCATCACCGTGCACATCGATGCCGACAACGTCATCAGCCAGCTGGAGTGCGGCTGAGCCGATAGCCGCGGTCGCGGCGGACCAGCGCGCCGCGCCGGGGCGCTGTCGCCGATGCCGCTGGCGCGCGGCATCGGGAATTCGCCTGGCCGGTTCGTGGCGCAGCGCGACCTGCTCCAACGGCGTTGACTGGCCCTAGGCGCGCTGGCCGCGCCGGCGCAGAGATCACGGCCCCGCACCCCGTGACGATCGGCACTTGCGGGGTTGCGGCGGTTTCGAGGGAATCTCCCTCTTCGGCAGGCGGTCTTGTGGAGGTCATCGCGGCCGCAGATCATCCGTCGTTGCGAATCGCCGTCTCTCCCCCCACGGAGTCGTCCGCATGTGGATCGTCCAGTACGCCTTGGCGCGTCGCTATACCATTGGCGTGCTTGCCATCCTGATCCTGCTGTTCGGCCTGCAGTCGGCGCGGCGCATGCCCACCGACATCCTGCCCGAGGTCGGCATTCCCTCGGTCAACCTGATCTGGACCTACGCCGGGCTGCCGGCGGCGGAGATGGCGGCCAAGCTGACCTCGTTCTCCGAGATCTCGGTGCTCAACAACGTCGACGACCTCAAGGAGGTGCGTTCGGAAAGCCTCAACGGCATCGGCATCGTGCGCGCCGACTTCCAGCCCGGGGTCAACCTGGAGCGCGCGCTGGCGCAGATGACCGCGGTCTCGCAGACCATCCTGCGGCGCATGCCGCCGGGCACCTCGCCGCCGCTGGTGGTGCGCAACAACGTCTCCAGCACCCCGGTGCTGCAGCTGGTGCTGTCGTCGGACTCGATGAGCGAGGCGCAGCTGTACGACTACGCGCGCCTGCAGCTGCGCTCGCAGATCCAGTCGATTCCCGGCATCCGCATGAGCCTGCCCTACGGCGGCGCGGCGCGGCAGATCATGGTCGACCTGGATCCCGACGCGCTGCAGACCTACGGGCTGACCCCGCAGGACGTGACCGGTGCGCTGGAGCGCGGCAGCCCGACGCTGCCCTCGGGCAACATCCGCGAGGGCGCGCGCGAGATGCAGATCTCGCTGGAGACCAGCCCGGAGAGCGCGGCCGGCTTCCTCGACCTGCCGATCGCCGGCCGCGGCGGCAACGTGATCTACGTGCGCGACGTCGCCAGCGTGCGCGACGGCGGCGCGCTGCAGACCAACATCGCGCGCATGGACGGCGCCGGCGCGGTGTCGGTGGCGCTGATCAAGATGGGCGGGGCCTCGGCGGTGGAGATCGTGCGCCAGGTGCGCGAGCGGCTGCCGGAGATCGTCGCCTCGGCGCCGCCGGGCACGCGCATCGAGCCGATCTTCGACCAGTCGGTGTTCGTGGACAACGCGATCGGCTCGATCCGCCACGAGGCGCTGCTGGTCGGCCTGCTGGTGGCGGCGGTGGTGCTGGTGTTCGTCGGCTCCTGGCGCTCGAGCCTGATCGTGCTGTCGGCGATCCCGCTGGCGCTGCTGGCCTCGGTGACCGCGCTGTACCTGCTCGGCTACACCTTCAACGTGATGACCCTGGGCGGGCTGGCGCTGGCGATCGGCATCCTGGTCGACAACGCGGTGGTGGACGTGGAGAACACCAACCGCCACATCGCCATGGGCAAGGACGTGCGCAGCGCGATCCTGGACAGCGCCGGCGAGGTGGTGTTCCCCGAGTTCGTCTCCACCGTGTCGATCTGCATCGTGCTGACCCCGATCCTGCTGATGACCGGGCTGTCGGCGTGGGTGTTCACGCCGCTGGCGCTGGCGGTGATCTTCGCGATGCTGGCCTCGTTCCTGCTTTCGCGCACGCTGATCCCGGTGCTGTGCTACCTGCTGCTGCCGGCCGACATCCGCAGCCGCGAGCAGCCGCGCTGGGCCGCCGAGCGCTGGCTGCTGGCCCTGCACCACCGCATGGAACACGCGCTGGAGCGGCTGCGCGAGCGTCACCACGCGCTGCTGTACCGGCTCGGCCACCACGGCGGGGTGCTGGCGCTGGCCGC
>DNXT01000373.1 GCA_003505795.1 Lysobacteraceae bacterium
CTGCCTGAGCGTGGGGCCGTTCGCCGGCCGTGCCGAGGCCGAGGCCGCGGTCGCCAAGGGCAGGGCGCTGGCGACCCGCATCGCCGCGCGCGAGGTGTCCGACAGCGACGCGTCCAGCTACCGCGTGATGCTGCCCGCGGTCGGCGATCGCGAAGCCGCGCAGGCGCTGGTCAAGCGCATCGCCGCGGCCGGCATCGCCGACTACTACCTGATCTCGCAGGGCGAGGCCGACAACGCCATCGCGCTCGGCCAGTACCGCAGCCGCGAAGGCGCCGAGCGGCGCCAGGCGGCGCTGGTCGCCGCCGGCTTCCCGGCGCAGCTGATCGCCAGCGGCGGTTCGGGCCAGGCACGCTGGTGGGTGGACCTGAAGACGCCGCTGGCCGCGAGCCAGGTGCAGCGCCAGCTCGGCGCCGCCCGCCAGCGATCGCTGGACTGCGCCGCGCTGCGCTAGAATGCGCGTCCGCGGCAACGACTGCCCGCGTCGCCGGCATAGCTCAGTTGGTAGAGCAACCGCCTTGTAAGCGGTAGGTCCCCAGTTCGAATCCGGGTGCCGGCACCATCGCTCGATCGATCCCTGGCCGATCCGGCCATTTCACTGTCAGACAAGTCTGACCCGTTGTCGGGAAGCTCCCGATTTCCCCGCCTGCGGTTTGCGGCGACACTGCGCGCATCAGGCACGGGGCCGTTGGCCGCTCGTCCGTGTGGCGTCTGAGCAGCGCCGTACTGATCTCGTCCAGGATTCGCTGCCGATCCGCGGCTTGGTTCCCGAGCGCGGGTTTCCGCGTGCGCTTCGCACCGGCATCGGCATTCCATGGCCCGGTACCGCTCCGATCGGGACCGGTGCCGCGCCCGGCCGCGCGCTGCTGCTGCGCCGCCGCGGGTGCATTGCGAAGGCGCTGACTAAACTGCGGCTCCTTTCATCGATGGAGTCCAGGATGGCAATGCAGTATTCACCGGTGTCGCTGATCGGCGTGCCCACGGATGTCGGGGCCGGCCATCGCGGCGCGCGGCTGGGGCCGGAGGCGCTGCGCATCGCCGGCCTGCAGGAGGCGCTGGTCGCGCGTGGCGTGGAGGTACGCGACCTCGGCAATCTCGATGGCCCGCGCAATCCCTGGCTGCCGCCGGTGCAGGGCTATCGCCATCTGCAGGAGGTGGTGGACTGGAATCGCGCGCTGATGGAGGCCAGTTACGGCGAACTGCGGCAGGGGCGCATGCCGATCATGCTCGGCGGCGACCATTGCCTGGGGATCGGCTCGATCACCGCGGTGTCGCGCTGGTGCCGCGAGCAGGGCCGGCCGTTGCGGGTGCTGTGGCTGGATGCGCATTCGGATTTCAACACCAGCGAGGTGACGCCGTCGGGCAACGTGCACGGGATGCCGGTGGCGTGCCTGTGCGGGCTCGGTCCGGAGCCGCTCACCCAGCTGGGCGGCGCCGCGCCGGCGCTGCGTCCGGAGCAGATCCGCCAGATCGGCATCCGTTCGGTGGACCCGGACGAGAAGCGGCTGATCAAGCAGCACCGCGTCGACGTGTACGACATGCGCTACATCGACGAGGCCGGCATGAAGAAGACGATGGAGGCGGCGCTGGCCGGCATGCAGCCGGACACCCACCTGCACGTGAGCTTCGACGTCGATTTCCTCGACCCGAGCATCGCCCCCGGCGTCGGCACCACGGTCCCGGGCGGCCCCAACTACCGCGAGGCGCAGCTGGTGATGGAGATGATCGCCGACACCGGCCGGATGGGGTCGCTGGACATCGTCGAGCTGAACCCGGTGATCGACAACCGCAACCTCACCGCCGAACTGGCGGTGGACCTGGTGGAAAGCCTGTTCGGCAAGTCGACGCTGATGCGCGATTGATGGAAAGCTGAATGGTGCCCGCGCCATTCACGCCGATTCGACGGCGGCGCAGTCAGATTTGTCGCCAAGCGGGGGTGCGGATGGCACCGGACGCGTTCAAGAGGATGAGTCAGATGAAGCGAGTGCTGACATTGATGATGCTGGGAATGTTCGCGGCCGGGATGCTGTCGGGTTGCAACACCGTGGCCGGAGCCGGCAAGGACATGCAGGGAGCCGGTCACAAGGTCGAGAAGACCGCCGACAAGTGCAGCGACGGCAAGTGCTGACCTGCCGGTGCCCGTTCCTGTTTCGTGATTGATCTGCGGCAGCGTCCGCCTGAAGAGTCGAGGAGTAAATCTATGAAGCGTGCAATCGTTATGCTGGTCCTGGCGATGTTCTCGGTCGGCATGTTGTCCGGCTGCAACACCGTGGCCGGCGCCGGCAAGGATATCAAGGGTGCCGGCGAGAAGGTCGAGGATTCGGCCAGGAACTGACCGACCCCGCAATGCCGGGAAGGAAACGACGGGCCTGCGGGCCCGTTCGTTTTTTGTGCGCCCCGGCCGCGCCGCGTTGAACCGTTCAGTGCGGTGAGCGCGTTCTTGACGCGCGTTGATGCGGCGCCAATGCGCGCACGTCCATGGTGTCTGCGCGCGGCCGGTCCGGCCGCCTTTCGCACAACGGGAGCACACCATGAACAAAGACATCCTTTCCGGCAAGTGGACGCAGTTGAAGGGCAAGATGCAGGCCCAGTGGGGCGATCTCACCGACGACGACTTCGACGTCGCCGAGGGCAACGCCAAGTACCTTTCCGGCAAGCTGCAGGAACGCTATGGCTGGGACCGCGATCGTGCCGACAAGGAAGTCACCGCGTTCGAGGACGCGCTGCGCCGCGACTACCGCGACTGAGGCGGGCGGCGGCTGCCGCCTTCCGTCCTGCCAGGGGCCGCCATGCGCGGCCCCTGGTCGCAAGGACGGGGCGGGGCGGGCCGCGCTGCGGCGGGCCGGCGCGAGCGGTTAAACTCCGGCGCTTGAATCCACGCAGCCTCCCGCAATGACCACCCGTGTCCTGACCGGCATCACCACGTCCGGTACCCCCCACCTCGGCAACTACGTCGGCGCGATCCGTCCGGCGATCGCCGCCAGCCGCGCCGCCGACGCGGAGAGCTTCTATTTCCTGGCCGACCTGCACAGCCTGATCAAGGCGCAGGATCCGGCGCGCACCCAGCGTTCGACGCTGGAGATCGCCGCCAGCTGGCTGGCCTGCGGCCTGGACCCGGACAAGGTGTGGTTCTACCGGCAGAGCGACGTGCCCGAGACCACCGAGCTGATGTGGCTGCTGACCTGCGTGGCCGGCAAGGGCATCCTCAACCGCGCCCATGCCTACAAGGCGGCCGTGGACAAGAACGCCGCCGACGGCGAGGACGCCGATGCCGGGATCACCGCGGGCCTGTTCATGTACCCGGTGCTGATGGCCGCCGACATCCTGATCTTCCGTGCCGACAAGGTGCCGGTGGGGCGCGACCAGGTCCAGCACATCGAGATGGCGCGCGATTTCGCCCAGCGTTTCAACCACGTCTACGGCAAGGACTACTTCGTGCTGCCGGAGGCGGTGATCGACGAGAACGTGGCGACGCTGCCGGGCCTGGACGGCCGCAAGATGAGCAAGAGCTACCACAACACCATCCCGCTGTTCGCCCCGCGCGAGGAGCTGAGGAAGCTGGTGTTCTCGATCCTCACCGATTCGCGCGCGCCGGGCGAGCCCAAGGACACCGAGGGCTCGGCGCTGTTCCAGCTGTACCAGGCCTTCGCCACGCCGCAGGAGACCGCCGCGTTCGCGCAGGCGTTCGCCGCCGGCATCGGCTGGGGCGAGGCCAAGCAGCAGCTGTTCGAGCGCATCGACCAGGAACTGGCGCCGCTGCGCGCGC
>DNXT01000377.1 GCA_003505795.1 Lysobacteraceae bacterium
CAGTCCTGGTCCGAGGGCGAGGCATCGATCGCCCTGGTCGGCCCGGCGACGCGCGCATGCGCCGGCTCGCCATCGCTGCTGCGCGGGACGGGACGAGGCGAAAGCATGGAACCGGTGGCAGGGATTCTTGTGGGAGGCAACCTCTTGCCCGGCGATGCATCGGCAAGGCCCATCACGGCTGATGGCCCGAGGCCACGTCGAGCCGCTCCTGTGTAAAGGAGGGAACGTCTACCGGCATGTCAGCGTAGCAGCCTGGACAGCAGCCACGCCGCCAGGACCACCAGCGGCAACCAGCGCAGTAGGCGCAGGCGGCGTGCGTCGTGCTGGAATCGCTGGCGCTGCCGCTCCAGCACGGCGTTGAGTTCGGGCATCAGCGCATCGTGCTGGGCGAGATGACGCTGTATGTGTTGGTTGGCCTCGGCCTCGAATTCGATGGCCTGCTCCGTGCCGGAATCGGCCGGCGCCGAGCGCATCCTCTCGGTCATTCGTTCGAGTTCGTGGTTCATCGCTTGCATGCGTAGCGCCACGTCGATGTCCTTGTCATCCATCCGCGGGTGCCAGTAGGGGACGAAGGGGGCGCCCACGCGCTCGCGCAGGGTGCGGGCGGACTGGTGGACGAGCTCGGGATCCTCGGCCAGCAGGCCAAGGGGAATCGGCAGCGCGCCCACCGCTTCCGGCCCGCGCAGCTTGCGTCCATGCAGCCAGCGAGGCAGCAAGGGGGCATTGCGCAGGTAACGGGCGGCACCGCGTACGCCGAGCATCAGCACGTGCGACTGCCCGTAGCGCGTCTGCGTGCTTTGCAGCTGGATGCCGATGACGTCCCGCCAGGGGATCGGCCCGTACAGCGCGTGGTCGATGCCGGTCGCGTCCATGCACAGCAGCGGGCCAGGGCGCAGCAGTTGCCACAGCAGCTGCCAGGCCAGCCACAGTACCAGCAGCGTGGTCGCGAGCAAGAGCGCGGCCACGCCCCAGTGTCCGGTGGCGACGGCGGCACGACTGCCGAACCCGAACAACGCGACGATCGGAATCAGCAACAGCGGCAGGGCAAGGCGGCCGCGCGCCCGGAACGCGCGGTCGTGCCGGGTGGCCTGGAGGTGGGCCTGGCGCCGCCGTTCGAGCACGCGTTGCCGCTGGCGCTCCAATCGCCGGTAAGACCAGATCGCGATGCCCAGGACCAGCGCGCTACCGAGGGTGCCGGCCCACAATGCGCCGATGCGGCGGGAAGGCAGCGGTGCGTCGTGCAGCAGGTAGGACAGCCACGGCAGGCTGCCGACCAACAGCAGCAGCCCCGAAATGGCCATGACGACCAGCAGTGCGAATTTGCCCAGCACCCACATCCCTGTCGTTCCCCTGTCGCGGTCGGCGGATCGTCACCGACAGGCGGGGCATTGTCCAGCCGCGCCCGTTCTCCCGAAGTCTCTTTCGCGGGAGCGGCGCGAGGGCGTCAGCCGCCGTAGCGGGTCTTCAGCAACTCGTAGGCCGAACGCAGCGCCAGCGCCTCGCCGCCGGCCGGACGGCCCGGGCGCTCGCTGTCGTTCCACGCGTACACGTCCAGGTGCGCCCACTTCTGCCCGGCCGGCACGAAGCGCTCCAGGTACAGCGCCGCGGTGACCGCGCCGGCCATGCGCGAGCCGGCATTGGCCAGGTCGGCGACGTGGCTGGTCAGGTAGCGCAGGTACGGACGCCACAGCGGCATGCGCCAGACCGGGTCGCGGGTGCGTTCGCCGGCGGCGATCCAGTCCTGCGCCAGCGCGTCGTCGTTGGCGAACAGCGCCGGCAGGTCCGGCCCCAGCGCGACGCGGGCGGCGCCGGTCAGGGTGGCGAAGTCGAGGATCAGCTCCGGCGCCTGCTCGCCGGCGTAGGCCAGCGCATCGCACAGGATCAGCCGGCCCTCGGCGTCGGTGTTGTCGATCTCCACGCTGACGCCGCTGCGGGTGGTGACGATCTCGCCCGGGCGGAACGCGTCCGGGCCGACCGCGTTCTCCACCGCCGGGATCAGCACGGTCAGCCGCAGCGGCAACTGCTGCGCCATCACCAGCCCGGCCAGCGCCAGCGCATGCGCGGCGCCGCCCATGTCCTTCTTCATGTTGCGCATGCCGTCGGCCGGCTTCAGGTCCAGGCCGCCGGTGTCGAAGCACACGCCCTTGCCGACCAGGGTCACGTGCGGATGGGCCGCCTCGCCCCAGTTCAGCTCGATCAGGCGCGGCGCGCGGTGCGAGGCGCGGCCGACCGCGTGGATGGTCGGGAAGTTGACGGCCAGCAGCGCGTCGCCGGCGGTCACCTCCACGCGCGCGCCGTGCGCCTGGGCCAGTTCGCGCGCGGCCGCTTCGAGCTGTTCCGGGCCCATGTCCTCGGTCGGGGTGTTGACCCAGTCGCGCACGCGCAGGCAGGCCTGGATCAGCGCCGCGGTTTCCGCGGCCGGGACGGCGGCCAGCTCGGCCGGCGCGCGCAGCGGCTTCTTGTAGCGGGCGAAGCGGTAGCTGCCCAGGCCCCAGCCCAGCTGCAGCGTCGCGCGGGTCGCCGCGTCCAGTTCCGTGGCCAGCGTCCACACCGTGCCGGCCGGCAGCGCGTGCGGCGCGTGCAGATCGGAAGAGCGGTTCAGCAG
>DNXT01000160.1 GCA_003505795.1 Lysobacteraceae bacterium
CTCCCGAGGGGAGAGGGGCCGGGACGAGGCACGGGGCGAAGCCGCGTGCAGTCGAGTTGCTCAAGAACAGCGCCCGGATCGTTTTCCAACCGGGCGCGTGGCGACGCGTTCCTCGTTATCGTCACCTCGCCCATGCCCGCGTCCGCCCCTTCGCGGCGCCTTCTCCCGAAGGAGAAGGGAAAAGCGCACGTCAGGCGCGGCGCGCCATCATCAGCTTCTTGATCTCGGCGATCGCCAGCGCCGGGTTCAGGCCCTTCGGGCAGGTCCGCGCGCAGTTCATGATGGTGTGGCAGCGGTACAGCTTGAACGGGTCTTCCAGGTCGTCCAGGCGCGCACCGGTGTCCTCGTCGCGCGAGTCGATGATCCAGCGGTAGGCCTGCAGCAGGATCGCCGGCCCCAGGTAGCGCTCGCCGTTCCACCAATAGCTCGGGCAGCTGGTCGAGCAGCATGCGCACAGGATGCACTCGTACAGGCCGTCGAGCTTCTTGCGGTCTTCCGGCGACTGCAGCCGCTCGCGGTCCGGCGGCGGCGGGGTCTGGGTGCGGATCCACGGCTTGATCGAGGCGTACTGCGCGTAGAAGTGGGTCAGGTCCGGCACCAGGTCCTTGACCACGCTCATGTGCGGCAGCGGGTAGACCGGCACCTCGGCCTTCTTGCAGTCGCTGATCGCGCGGGTGCAGGCCAGCGTGTTGGTGCCGTCGATGTTCATCGCGCACGAGCCGCAGATGCCCTCGCGGCAGGAACGGCGGAAGGTCAGGGTCGGGTCGATCTCGTTCTTGATCTTGATCAGCGCGTCCAGGACCATCGGCCCGCACGCGTCCAGGTCGATCTCGTACGTGTCGGTGCGCGGATTGCTGTCGTCGTCCGGGCTCCAGCGGTAGATCTTGAAGGTGCGGGTGTTCTTCGCGCCGCTCTTGGCGGGAAAGTGCTTGCCCTTGCCGATCTTGGAATTCTTGGGGAGGGTGAACTCTGCCATGGCTTTAAAATCCGGAATGGGGATTGGGGAACAGGGAATGGGAAGCCGGGGCACGAAGCGCGCTTGCGCCGCATTCGATTCCCGATTCCCTACTCCCGATTCCCGGCTCTGGTCAGTAGACGCGCGGCTTGGGCGGGACCACGTCCACGTCCTTGCTCAGCGTGTACATGTGCACCGGGCGGTAGTCGAAGCTGCACTTGCCCTTGTCGTCCACGGTCACCAGCGTGTGCTTCTGCCAGTTGACGTCGTCGCGGTCCGGATAGTCCTCGTGCGCGTGCGCGCCGCGGCTCTCGTGGCGCTGCTCGGCCGAGTTGATCGTCGCCACCGCGTTGAGCAGCAGGTTGTTCAGCTCGTAGGTCTCGATCAGGTCCGAGTTCCACACCAGCGAGCGGTCCGACACCTTGACGTCGGCGAACATGCCGAAGATGTCGTCCATCTTCTCGCAGCCTTCCTTCAGGGTCTTGCTGGTGCGGAACACCGCCGCGTCGGACTGCATGGTGCGTTGCATCTTGTCGCGGATCACCGCCGTCGGCGTGGAGCCGTTGGCGTTGCGCAGCTTGTCGAGCAGGCCCAGCGCCTTGTCGCAGGCATCCGACGGCAGCACCTTGTGCGGCTGGTTCGGGCGGATCGTCTCGGCGCAGCGGTTGGCCACCGCGCGTCCGAACACCACCAGGTCCAGCAGCGAGTTGGAACCGAGCCGGTTGGCGCCGTGCACCGACACGCAGGCGGCCTCGCCGATCGCGTACAGGCCCGGCACCACCGCGTCGGGGTCGCCGCCGACCTTGCGCACCACCTCGCCGTGGTAGTTGGTGGGAATGCCGCCCATGTTGTAGTGCACGGTCGGGATCACCGGGATCGGCTGCTTGGCCACGTCCACGCCGGCGAAGATGTGGGCGCTCTCGGCGATGCCGGGCAGCTTCTCGTTGATCACTTCCGGGCCGAGGTGGGTCAGGTCGAGCAGGATGTGGTCCTTGTGCTCGCCGACGCCGCGGCCTTCGCGGATCTCGATGGTCATCGAGCGCGCCACCACGTCGCGCGAGGCCAGGTCCTTGTAGTGCGGCGCGTAGCGTTCCATGAAGCGCTCGCCGCTGCTGTTGCGCAGGATGCCGCCTTCGCCGCGCACGCCCTCGGTGATCAGGCAGCCGGCGCCGTAGATGCCGGTCGGGTGGAACTGCACGAACTCCATGTCCTGCATCGGCAAGCCGGCGCGCATCACCAGGCCGCCGCCGTCGCCGGTGCAGGTGTGGGCCGAGGTGGCGCTGAAGTAGGCGCGGCCGTAGCCGCCGGTGGCCAGCACCACGCCATGGGCGCGGAACAGGTGCAGCGAGCCTTCGGCCATGTCCAGCGCCAGCACGCCGCGGCACACGCCTTCCTCGTCGAAGATCAGGTCGAGCGCGAAGTACTCGATCATGAAGCGCGCGTTGTGCGCCAGCGACTGCTGGTACAGCGTGTGCAGCATGGCGTGGCCGGTGCGGTCGGCCGCCGCGCAGGTGCGCTGCGCCGCCGGGCCTTCGCCGAACTTGGTGGTCATGCCGCCGAACGGGCGCTGGTAGATCTTGCCCTCTTCGGTGCGCGAGAACGGCACGCCGTAGTGCTCGAGCTCGATGATCGCGGGGATCGCCTCGCGCACCATGTACTCGATGGCGTCCTGGTCGCCCAGCCAGTCCGAGCCCTTGATGGTGTCGTAGAAGTGGTAGCGCCAGTCGTCCTCGCCCATGTTGCCGAGCGCGGCGGAAATGCCGCCCTGCGCGGCGACGGTGTGCGAGCGGGTCGGGAAGACCTTGGTCAGGCAGACGGTCTGCAGGCCCTTCTGGGCCAGGCCGAAGGTCGCGCGCAGGCCGGCGCCGCCGGCGCCCACCACGACCATGTCGTACTTGTGTTCGGTGATCTTGTAAGCGGACATCTAATCTGGATTCCTGTTCTGGGCGCCTGAGGACTCAGGCGCCGCCCAGCGCAATGCGGGTCACCGCGAAGACGCTGGCGATCGCGCCGACGACGGCGATGAACTTCACCGTGGTCTGCAGCGCCAGGGCCAGCAGCGAGTTGTGGATGTAGTCCTCGAGGATCACCTGCAGGCCCAGCTGGGCGTGCCAGAACATCGCCACCAGGAAGCCCACCAGCAACACCGCGTTCCAGGGCTTGGAAACCGCCTCGGTGGCGGTCGCGTAATCCGAGCCGAGCAGGCTCAGCACGAACGCGACGAACCAGATGCCCAGCGCCACCAGCGCGGTGGCGGTCAGGCGCTGGTGCACGAAATGCTCGGTGCCGGTCTTGGCCGCGCCCAGGCCGCGCACGTTCTTGAGCGGGGTGCGGAATTTGGTCGCCTTGCTCATGCGCCGGCTCCCAGCAGGACGTAGGCCCAGATCAGGGCGGTGATGACCAGGCTGGCGATCACCGACAGCCAGCTGCTGCGCACGAACGCAGGAATGCTGAAGCCGTGGGCGAAGTCCTGCACGATGTGGCGGATGCCGTTGCACAGGTGGTAGGCGAAGGCCCACGACCAGAAGAAGAGGAACAGCTGGCCGTACCAGGCGCCGGCGATCCGGGTGAAGCAGCTCCAGTGTTCGGGCCCGAGCATCAGCACCAGCAAGGCGGCGGCGATGATGAGGGCACCTAGCGACAGAACCATGCCGGTGGCTCGATGCAGGATCGAGGTGGCCATCTGGATCTGCCAGCGATACACCTGGAGGTGTGGTGACAACGGTCGTTCTTGGGTCGCCATTCGCTGGACTCGTTTTTCTCGGCTGAGCGGCACAGGGCCGCGTTGGCTCAACGCCGCATCAGAAATCGATGCAGCGCCCGTTTTTTTCCCAGTCCCCGTAGCGCACCGGATCGAGTCCGCCGCGCCCCCCGATCTCCTTCTGCGCGGCCGGCTCCGCAGGAGCGGGCGCTCCGGGGGTCGGCTGGGCTTCAGGCTCGGAATCGGGAGAGGAGGTTGTTTGGCCTATCATGAGGGTCTCGCAACGCAGCAAATTTTAGTCCTCCCCCCCGTGCCTGACAACCTTCACACTTCTGAAGCCGTCTCCGCCGCCCTTTCCGGCATGCAGGCGATCGACTTCCAGGGCCCGGACGCGCTGGCCTTCGCCCACGCGCAGTTCGCCAGCGACGTCAACGCCTTGCAGGTCGGCCGCTGGCACTGGAGCGCCTGGCTGACCGCCAAGGGACGCGTGATCGCGGTACTGCTGCTGTGCCGGCTGGGCGAAGAGCGGCTGCTGGCGCTGCTGCCCGACGGCGATGCCGAGGAGATCGCCGGCCAGCTGCGGCGCTTCGTGTTCCGGCGCAAGCTGACCATCGTGCCGCGCGCGGACCTGCACTTCCGCGGCCATTTCGCCGCCGCCATCGCCGCCGCCGGCAACGCGCTGGCCGTCGAGGGCACGAGGATCGAACTGGACGTGGGCGCGCCGCAGCTGCCACGCGCCCTGGTGGTCGACGCGGGCGCCGTGGCGGCCGACCCGGCATTCGAACGCCGCTGGCGCGAGGCCGACCTGCGCCTGGGCCTGCCGCGCCTGGAGGCGTCCCAGCGCGAACACTGGACGCCGCAGCAGATCGGCCTGGACCGGCTCAATGCCTACAGCGTGAAGAAAGGCTGCTACCCCGGCCAGGAGATCGTGGCCCGCACCCATTTCCTGGGCAAGGCGAAGCGGACGGCGCAGCTGCTGGAGGTGCCGCCGGGCACCGCGGCCGGCGACGAGGTGCGCCGGCAAGGCCAACCGGTCGGCAGCGTCGCCAGCGTGGCCGGCGACATCGCGCTGGCGGTGCTGCCGATCGATGCGGGCGACGAAGGGCTGTCCATCGGCGATGCCGCGGTACGCGCCCTGCCCCTGGTCGAAGGACTGGCGCGCTAGTCTATATATACGTAGGAGCGACTTCGGTCGCGATGGGCTTTACCGGTGGAGCCTCGTCGCGACTGAAGTCGCTCCTACGAGTATGGGAAGGCGCGGCGAGCCTGCCGTCAAAGGCGGCTTCCGCTCTCGGCATCGAAGAAATGCAGGCTGCCGGTCCGCAGGGCGACCGGCAGCACGCCGCCCACCGGCGGCAGCGACTGCGGCGCGACGCGCATCACCAGCGGCAGCCGGTCCAGCGCGACGTTGACGAATATCTCGTTGCCGACCGGCTCCACGACCTCGACCGTCGTCTCGAACGCGGCCGGTTCGCCCGCGGACGCCGGCTGCAGGTGTTCCGGGCGCACGCCCACCGCCAGCTCCCGGCCGATCCAGCCGGCCTGCACCGGCGCACCGGCCAGCGGCAGCGCGCGGCCATCGCCGAGCACCAGCTTCAGCCCCTGCTGCTCGGCCAGCCGGCCATGCAGCACGTTCATCGCGGGGCTGCCGAGGAAGCCGGCGACGAACAGGTTGGCCGGACGCTCGTACAGCGCCATCGGCGTGTCGATCTGCTGGACCACCCCGTCCTTGAGCACGACGATGCGCTGGCCGAGGGTCATCGCCTCGACCTGGTCGTGGGTGACGTAGATCATGGTGGTGCCGAGCTTGCGGTGCAGCTGCGCGATCTCGGTGCGCACGCTGTGGCGCAGCTTGGCATCGAGGTTGGACAGCGGCTCGTCGAGCAGGAACACCGAAGACTCGCGCACCATCGCCCGCCCCAGCGCCACGCGCTGGCGCTGGCCGCCCGACATCGCCTTGGGCAGCTTGTCGAGCATCGGGGTCAGGCCCAGCATGTCGGCCGCCTCTTTGACCCGCCGCGCGATCTCCTGCTTCGCGGTGCCGCGCAGCTTGAGGCCGAACGCCAGGTTCTCGGCCACGGTCATGTGCGGGTACAGGGCATAGCTCTGGAACACCATGGCGATGTCGCGGTCCTTCGGCGCCACGTCGTTGACCACCCGATCGCCGATGCGCAGCTCGCCGCCGCTGATCTCCTCGAGCCCGGCGATCATCCGCAGCAGCGTGGACTTGCCGCAGCCGGACGGCCCCACCAGCACCATGAGCTCGCCGTCGGCGACCTCGAAACTGGCTCCCTGCACCGCGACCTGGCCGTTCTCGTAGACCTTGCGGACATCCTGCAACTGCACTTTCGCCATGTTCGGCCTCAACGGGGTTTGCGACCTGCCCCGGCCCTCCCGACGGCAGTGACGGCACGATCGGCTGCAAGGAGAGACCCTGCAATCGAATGCATTGGTTTATTCTGCCATGTAATCGTTTTCACATGGCAACATCGTCCTGGGAGGGAACATGCAGCCAACGATCCAAGCGAGCCGCAACGGCTTGCCGTCCACCGCCGTGCGCCCGCACATGCCGGAGCGAGCGGGCAGGTATGCCGACGCGGCGCTAACGGCGCCGGCCCATTGCTGCAACAATCGGGTCCCCCACGGATACGGCCGCGATCGGGGCTGAGCCTGGCTCGACCACCCCGCGACCCATCGAAACCCGCAGTCGAACGGCGCCCCAGGGCGGCCGAGACCCTTCAGTCCAGCCATTGACAACGCTGTCAAGAGAATCTGAAACTCGATCCATGCACAACACACTCTTCCTGTTCGGCGCCACCGGCGATCTGGCGCAGCGCTACCTGTTCCCTTCCCTGCTGCGCCTGTTCATCGACGGTCTGCTGCCGGAGGACTTCCACATCCGGGCGCTGGCGCTGTCGCCGCACGACACGGAGAAGTTCCGCGACCTGCTGCGGCCGCGGCTGGAGCAGGCCCTGCCGCACGCCAGCGGCGAACAGATCGCCGCGCTGCTGCAGCGCATCGACTACCGCTCGGTGGACCTGCGCGATGCCGAGTCCGTCGCCGCCGCCGTGCGCGATCTGGCCGACCGCAAGTGCGTGAGCTACCTGGCGATCCCGCCGGGCCTGTACATCAGCACCTGCCAGGGCCTGGCGCTCGGCGGCGCCCTGGCCGAACCGGCGCGGCTGATGCTGGAGAAGCCGATCGGCCACGATTCGGAGAGCGCGCGCGAGATCCTGCAGTCGATCGGCGCGCTGATCGACGAGGACCGCGTGTTCCGCCTGGACCACTACCTGGGCAAGGCCGCGGTGCAGAACCTGATCGCGCTGCGCTTCGGCAACACCCTGCTGGAAGCGGTGTGGAACCGCAACTACATCGAGTCGGTCGAGATTCTGGTCGCCGAGAGCGAGGGCGTGGACGGGCGCGATGCCTACTACGCCCGTTCCGGCGCCCTGCGCGACATGGTGCAGAGCCACATCCTGCAGCTGCTGTGCCTGGTGGCGATGGAGCCGCCGGCGTCGCTGGAGGCCGACCGCATCCGCGACGAGAAGGTCAAGGTGCTGCGCGCGCTGCGCCCGATGACCGCCGCGCACGCCGCCCGCGACAGCGTCCGCGGCCGCTACACCGCCGGCACCATCAACGGCCAGCCCGCGCAGGCCTACCAGCCGCCGGAAGGCAGCGACGTGGAGACCTTCGTCGGGGTCACCGCGCACATCGACAACTGGCGCTGGGGAGGCGTGCCGTTCCACCTGTGCACCGGCAAGCGCCTGGCCGAGCGCTCCACCCGCGTGGTGGTCACGCTCAAGCCGGTGACCCACTGGCTGTTCGAGCGCCCCGACCGCGGCAACGCCACGCCCAACCGCCTCACCTTCCAGCTGCAGCCGCAGGAGAACATCGAGCTGGGCCTGATGAGCTCGCTGGCCGGTCCGGAATGGGGCGCACTGGAGCTGCAGCCGCTGGAACTGGAGCTGTCGGTGCCGACCGGCCTGCACCGCCGCATCGCCTACGAGCGCCTGTTCCTGGACGCGTTCAACGGCAACCACGCGCTGTTCGTGCGCGACGACGAGGTCAAGGCCGCCTGGGCCTGGATCGACAGCGTCAGCGAAGCCTGGAAGGAGGCCGCGCTGCCGCTGCTGCCCTACCCCGCGGGCAGCTGGGGCCCCGCGGCGGCGGCGCCGTTCCTGTCGCACGCGGTCGACGACGCGCAGGTGCAGGCATGAGCGCTCCGTCGCAGCCGGTGCTGGTCGCCGACATCGGCGGCACCAATGCGCGCTTCGCGCTGGCCGACCTCGATGCCTCGGTCCCGCTGCTGGACGACAGCATCCGCGAGTTCGCGGTGGTCGAGTTCGCCTCGCTCGGCGATGCCGCCCGGCACTACCTGGAGCAGATCGGGGTCAGCGCCAGCAAGGGCGTGTTCGCGGTGGCCGGGCGCGTCGATGGCGACGAGGCCCGCATCACCAACCACCCGTGGGTGATCTCGCGTTCGCGCACCGCCAGCATGCTCGGCTTCGAGCAGTTGCACCTGATCAACGACTTCGCCGCGCAGGCGATGGCGATCAGCCTGCTGCAGCCCCGGGACGTGGTGCAGATAGGCGGCGCGGGCTGGCAGCCGGCGCCGGTCGAGCAGCCGCGCAACTACGCGGTGATCGGCCCGGGCACCGGCCTGGGCGTCGGCGGCCTGATCGTCCGCCACGGGCGCTGCTACCCGCTGGAGACCGAAGGCGGCCACGTCAGCTTCCCGCCCGGCACGCCGGAGGAGATCCGGGTGCTGGAGATCCTGTCCGAGCAGTTCGGGCGCGTGTCCAACGAGCGCCTGATCTGCGGCCCCGGCCTGGTCAACATCCACCGCGCGCTGAGCGAGATCGCCGGCATCGACCCCGGCCCGCTGCAGCCCAAGGACATCACCGCGCGCGCGGCGATGGGCGATGCCCGCGCGGCGCGCACCATCGACCTGTTCTGCGCGATCTTCGGCGCGATCGCCGGCGACCTGGTGCTGATCCAGGGCGCCTGGGACGGCGTGTTCCTGACCGGCGGGCTGGTGCCGAAGGTGCTGGAGTCGCTGCAGCACTCCGGCTTCCGCCAGCGTTTCGAGCACAAGGGCCGCTTCTCGGCGATCATGTCGCGAGTGCCGTCGCTGGCCGTCATGCACCCGCATGCGGGCCTGCTCGGCTCGGCCGCCTACGCGGTCGACGCCGAGCGCGACCTTACCGGAGGCAAGCCATGAACACCGGCAACGAACAGATCGCCCTGATCCGCTACAAGAGCGAGGACGAGTGGATCGCCGCCGTCACCGCCGAGGTGGGCAGCATCCTCGCGCACGAGATCGACAAGCGCGGCGCGGCGCGCATGCTGCTGTCCGGTGGCACCACCCCGGCGGCGGTGTACGAGGCGCTGGCCGAGCAGGCCCTGGACTGGTCCAGCCTGGAAGTGGGCCTGGTCGACGAGCGCTGGCTGTCGCCGCAGGACCAGGACAGCAATGCCTGGCTGGTGCAGCACAGCTTCCTGGACCGCGCCGAAGGCGCCCGCTTCACCCCGCTGGTGCGCAGCGGCAAGCAGTTGGCCGAGTGCGTGCATACCGCCAACCTTCAGGAAACCCACGCCGCGCCGGCCTGCGTCGCCATCCTCGGCATGGGCAACGACGGCCACACCGCCTCGCTGTTCCCGGGCTCGGCGGACCTGCCCCGGGCCCTGGCCAGCCAGCAGCCCTACGCCGCGCTGGATGCCACCGGCTGCCCGGGCTCGAACAGCTGGCCGCTGCGCATCACCCTGACCCCGGCCGGACTGGCCAGCGCACAGACCCGCCTGCTGCTGCTGCGCGGCCAGCAGAAGCTGGACGTGCTCAATGCCGCCCTGGCCGGTACCGATCCACTGGAGTACCCGGTCCGCGCCGCGATCAACCTGCCGGGGCCGCGCCTGCGCGTTCACTGGTGCCCATGAGCCGGGATTGGGGATTCGGGATTGGGGATTCGTAAAAGCCGCTTTCCCGAATCCCCAATCCCGAGGCGCTTTACAACAGCCAAAGGCTGGTCATCCCAATCCCGTTCTTCTCATAGCCGGTAGCCAATGAGCCTGCATCCCAACATCCACGCCGTCACCGAGCGCATCCGCGAGCGCAGCGCGCCGTCGCGCGCCGCCTACCTGGCCGGCATCGACGCCGCCCTGC
>DNXT01000161.1:0-2451 GCA_003505795.1 Lysobacteraceae bacterium
TTCGGGATTAGGGATTCGCAAAGCGAAGCCGATCCGGGAATCCCGCTTTTCGCGAATCCCGAATCTCCAATCCCGAATCCCGTGAGCGAATGAAATGAGCGAACAACAACAATACGACGTCGTCGTCATCGGTGCCGGCCCCGCCGGCTACCACGCCGCCATCCGCGCCGCGCAGCTGGGCATGAAGGTCGCCTGCGTCGACGCGGCGCTGGGCAAGGACGGCAAGCCCGCCCTCGGCGGCACCTGCCTGCGCGTGGGCTGCATCCCGTCCAAGGCGCTGCTGGATTCCTCGCGCCAGTTCTGGAACATGGGCCACCTGTTCGGCGACCACGGCATCAGCTTCAAGGACGCCAGGATCGACGTCGAGGCGATGGTCGGCCGCAAGGACAAGATCGTCAAGCAGTTCACCGGCGGCATCGCGATGCTGTTCAAGGCGAACAAGATCACCGCGTACTACGGCTTCGCCCAGCTGCAGCCGGGCAACCTGGTCAAGGTCAAGCAGCACGAGGGTGGCGAGATCGAGCTGAAGGGCACCAACGTGATCCTGGCCGCCGGCTCGGATTCGATCGAGCTGCCGTTCGCCAAGTTCGACGGCGACACCATCGTCGACAACGTCGGCGCGCTGGACTTCACCGAGGTGCCCAAGCGCCTGGCGGTGATCGGCGCCGGCGTGATCGGCCTGGAACTGGGCAGCGTGTGGAAGCGCCTCGGCGCCGAGGTCACCATCCTCGAGGCGCTGCCGGACTTCCTGGCCGTGGCCGACGCCGAAGTGGCCAGGACCGCCGCCAAGGAATTTAAGAAGCAGGGCCTGGACATCCGCCTCGGCGCCAAGGTCAGCAAGACCGAGGTGACCGGCAAGGGCAAGTCCAAGGAAGTGGTGGTCACCTACACCGACGCCGAAGGCGAGAAGACCCTGACCGTGGACAAGCTGCTGGTGGCCGTGGGCCGCCGCGCCGCGAGCAAGGGCCTGCTGGCCGACGGCACCGGGGTCAAGCTCAACGAGCGCGGCCAGATCGAGGTCGACGCGCATTGCCATACCGGCGTGGACGGGGTCTGGGCGATCGGCGACTGCGTGCGCGGCCCGATGCTGGCGCACAAGGGCTTCGAGGAAGGCATCGCGGTGGCCGAGCTGATCGCCGGCCTGCCGGGCCACGTCAACTTCGACACCATCCCGTGGGTGATCTACACCGAGCCGGAGATCGCCTGGGTCGGCAAGACCGAGCAGCAGCTCAAGGCCGAAGGCGTCGCCTACAAGGCCGGCAGCTTCCCGTTCGCGGCGATCGGCCGCGCGGTGGCGATGGGCGAGCCGGCCGGCTTCGTCAAGGTCATCGCCGACGCCGAGACCGACCGCGTGCTCGGCATGCACCTGGTCGGCGTCGGCGTCTCCGAGCTGGTCCACGAGGGCGTGCTGACCATGGAGTTCAGCGGCTCGGCCGACGACCTGGCGCGCATCTGCCACGCCCACCCGACGCTGTCCGAGGCGATCCACGACGCCGCGATGGCGGTGTCCAAGCGCGCCATCCACAAGGCCAACTGAAAGCCGGGATCCGTGATTCGGGATTGGGGATTCGTTAGAAGCCAATCCTGTTCCCGCAAATCACGATCCATGGTCTTTCCACGCCGGGCGCAAGCCCGGCGTTCGCTTTTACGAATCCCCAATCCCCAATCCCGAATCCCGCCCCGATGAAAAGCATCTGCGTCTACTGCGGCTCGAACACCGGCAGCAAGCCCGTCTACTCCGAACGCGCCACCGAACTGGGCCGGCGCATCGCCCACGACGGCCTGCGCCTGGTCTACGGCGGCGGCAATGTCGGGCTGATGGGCACCGTGGCCAATGCCGTGCTCGAAGCCGGCGGCGAGGTGACCGGCGTCATCCCCGAGCAGCTGGCCAACTGGGAAGTGGCGCACCGCGGCCTGACCGAGCTGCAGGTGGTCGGCTCGATGCACGAGCGCAAGCTGCGCATGTTCGACCTGTCCGATGGGTTCGTCGCCCTGCCCGGCGGCTTCGGCACCATGGACGAGATGTTCGAGATGCTGACCTGGCGCCAGCTCGGCATCGGCGACAAGCCCTGCGCCTTCCTCGACGTGGACGGCTTCTACGCGCCGCTGATCGGCATGATCGACCGCATGGTCGAGGAGCGCTTCCTGCATCCGGAGCAGCGCAACGACCTGTGGTACGGATCGGACATCGGCCAGATGCTGGCGTGGATGGATGCGTACGAGCCGGCGCAGGCTTCCAAATGGATAGACGAGAAGCGCAGCAAGGTAAAGCGGTAAATATCGGACGCGTGGCGACGCGTTCTATCGACCGGCACCCTGGCGACGCCGCGGCGCGGACAGACGGGAGCGGCGCGAAGTGAAGCGCTAGGGTGAATCGACATTCAAGCCCCCTGGATATCGATGCCGGGTAAGCCTCCCTTGCCCCGCTTACGGGGGAAGGTGCCCGCAGGG
>DNXT01000161.1:2647-7803 GCA_003505795.1 Lysobacteraceae bacterium
CTTCTCCCGCAAGCGGGAGAACGATTGCTTGAATGGCGATTCGCCCTAGAACCTGGGCGCGTCGCGAGGCGCTCCAGCAACCGGTGCCCCGCACTACTGCAGCACGGACAGTGCAGCGACCGTCGTCGGCGCCGGCGTGCCCAGCAGGTAGCCCTGCCCGTAGTGGCAGCCCAGGTCGCGCAGCGTCTGGCGCTGCTGCTCGGTCTCGATGCCCTCGCCCACCGTCTCGATCCCCAGCGTGGCCGCCAGCGCCAGGATGCTGCGCACCAGCGCCAGCGAGTCCTGGCCGCCGCCCTGGTGCAGCCCGGCGACGAAGCTCTGGTCGATCTTCAGCGCCGAGATCGGGAACCGGTGCAAGTACGACAGCGCCGAGTAGCCGGTGCCGAAGTCGTCGAGCTGGATCAGCACGCCGCGCTCGCGCAGCGTACTCAGGATGCTCAGGATGCGCGGCGCGTCGTCCAGCAGCGCCACCTCGGTGATCTCCAGCCGCAGCCGCGACGAATCGGCGCCGGCCGCGTCCATCATCTGCAGCAGCCGCTCGGCGAAATCGGCCGAACGGAAATGCCGCGGCGACACGTTGACCGAAACGTAGCCGCCGCTGCGGTCGGTGGCGATATGCTCGATCACCTGCTCGTAGAGCTGCCAGTCTACCTGCTCGATCAGCCCGCTGTCCTCGCCGAGGTGGATGAACACGTTCGGCCGCAGCAGTCCGCGGCTCTCGTGGTTCCAGCGCAGCAGCGCCTCGTGGCCGACCACCACGCCGTCGCGCAGGCGCACGATCGGCTGGTAGTACGGGTGGAAGTCGCGGCTGTTGAGCGCACGGCGCATGTCCGCCTCGAGGTCGAGGCTGCGCATCGCCTCCTCGCGCATCGCCTCGTCGAACACGGCGAAGCGCTCGTGGGTCTGCAGCTTGGCCCGATACATCGCCGCGTCGGCGTCGCGCAACAGCTCCTCGCCGCTGCGGTAGCGGCTGTGCCACATCGCGATGCCGAGGCTGCCGGACGGGAACAGTTCGCGGCCGGCCACCCACATCGGCTGCCCGAGCACCGCCTGCAGCCGCTGCGCCAGCTCACGCGCCGCCCCCACCCCGTCCGGGCAGTGCAGCAGGATCGCGAACTCGTCGCCGCCCAGCCTGGCCACCACGTCGTTGGCGCGCACCGTGGAGACGATGCGCTTGGCGACCTCGACCAGCATGTGGTCGCCGGCGGCATGGCCGACGCTGTCGTTGACCAGCTTGAAACGGTCCAGGTCCAGGAACAGCACCGCGAACATGCCGGCGGCGTCGACGCATGCGCGGTCGATCGCGCCGCGCAGCCGGTCCAGCAGGTGCGAACGGTTGGGCAAGCCGGTCAGCGCGTCGTGCATCGCCTGGTGGGTGAGCCGCTGCTCGGCGCGCATGCGCTCGCTGATCTGCGCGATCAGTTGCTCGTTGAGCTCGGCCAGCTCGCGGGTGCGCTCGCGCACCCGGTTCTCCAGCTCGGCATGCGCCTGCTTCAGGCGCGCCTGGCTGCGCTGGCGCGCCAGGCCGTTGCCGATATTGTGCGCGGCGAACGCCAGCAGCCGCTGGTCGTGCGCGGTATAGGTGACCTGCGGCGAATAGCTCTGCACCACGATCGCGCCGACGATCTCCTCGTCGCCGAACAGCGGCACCCCCAGCCAGCTGCTGGCCTGCATGCCGAAGCCCTGGACCTTGCCGGCCGCGGCCAGCGCGTCGATCTGGTGGCGATCGCCCAGCAGCGCGGTGCGCCGGGCGATGATGTACTCGGTGAGTCCGTTGCTGAATTTCCGCGGCGGCCGCGCCCCGCTGTACTCGTCCACCGAATAGGGGAATTCCAGGCCCTCGCCGCTGTCGTCGATCAGCGCGATGTAGAAATTGCGCGCGTCCAGCAGCCCGCCGACCACCGCATGCACCTCGGCGTAGAAGTGCTCCAGGCTCTGCGACTCCATCGCCAGCTCGGAGATGCGGAACAGCGCCAGCTGCAGGCGCTCGGCGCGCTCGCGCTCGAGGTTCTCGTCCTGCAGCTCGCGGTTGGCCCGCTGCAGCTCGCGGGTGCGTTCCTCGACCCGCCGCTCCAGCTGGACCGTGGCCTGGCGCCGGTCGATCGCGGTCTGCACGTGCTGCGCCACGAACGTCAGCAGTCCCTGGTCCTGTTCGCTGAAGCCGATGCGCTCGTCGTAGCTCTGCACCACGATCGCGCCCGCCACCCGGCCGTCGCGCAGCATCGGCACGCCCAGCCAGTCGTAGCTGTCCGGGCCGCGGGTCGGATCGTGCTGGATGTCGAGCTGCGCGCTCAGCTGGTCGGACGACCCGCGCAGCGCGACGCCGCGCTCCAGCATCGCGAAGGTGAGGCTGCTGGGAATGTCGGTGCGCCGGTAGCGGCGCCGCGGGTCGGCGACGAAGCTGTCCTTCTCGTCGACGAAATAGACGAAGCGCATGCTCTCGTTGAGTTCGTCGTATTCGACGATGTAGAAGTTCTCCGCGTACATCAGCGAGGCGACCACCGCGTGGATGCGGCGTAGCAGCTGGCTCAGGTCGAGCTCTTCGCCGGACAGGTCGGCGATCTGGTACAGCGCCTGCTGCAGCCGCTCGGACTTCTCCAGCTCCTTGACCCGCACCTGCAGCCGCGCCGTCTCCAGCGTGGCGCCGATCATCGCCGCCGCCATGTTCTGCCAGCTGCGCAGCCGCGCCTCGGCCAGCGGCGCGTGCGTATGCCAGGTCAGCGCCAGGTCCGCCAGGCCATCGTCGCTGCGCCACACATGGCGGTCCGGCAGGCGCTGCGCGGCCGTGACCGGGTTTTCCACCGCGCCGCGGACCCGCGCCAGCAGCCCCGCGTCGGCGCCATTGGAGCCGTATCCGTGCATCTGCAGGCGGCGGTCGGTCCAGGCGAAGGCCACGCAGCTGTGCGCCGGCAGCTGCCCGGCGAGCACCGAGGCTACCCGGTTGCAGGCGTCCGCGACTCGGTTCATTTGCATGCTGTCGATTGCGGACTGGCTGGTCAGCATGAAGTCTTCCAACGGCACCGGAACATCGGCGCCTCCCCTGTCGCATGAGCATAACGCCTGCCGCGGAATGTGTGGCGGATGCCGGCGAGCGCCGGCGGCGCGGTCGATTTCGATTTACGGCCCATGCGCCGCCGCTGGCTTAAAATCATGGCGATGCCAGACACGCTCGCCAGCCCGGTCACCCACGACCAGGAGATCCGCCACAGCCGTTTCGTCGCCCATGCCGCGCCGATCGGCGACGCCGCGTCGGCGCTGGAGTTCGTGCGCACGATCTCGGTGGCGGATGCGACCCACAACTGCTGGGCCTACCGGCTTGGCGCCGAGTACCGCTCCAGCGACGACGGCGAACCGGCCGGCACCGCCGGGCGCCCGATCCTGGCCGCCATCGACGGCCAGGGTTTCGACCGGGTCGCGGTGGTGGTGATCCGCTGGTACGGCGGCATCAAGCTCGGCGCCGGCGGCCTGGTCCGCGCCTACGGCGGCACCGCCGCCGAGTGCCTGCGGCTGGCGCCGCGGCTGCCGCTGATCCCGATGGTGACCCTGGCGTTGCGCTGCGGCTTCGACGACATCGGCCTGGTGCATGCGACCCTGGCCCAGCATTCGGCGCTGAAACTGGACGAAAGCTTCGACCATGACGGGGTGCGCTTCCAGGTGCAGTTGCCGGCCGATCATGCGCAAGCCTTGAAAACCCGGCTGCGCGACGCCACCCGGAACCGGATAGGCATCTCGGACCCGCTCACCGCATGAACGATTCTCCCCCTGCGCCACGGCGCTCGCTGGGCCAGCTCGGCAGCCTGCGCACGCTGTGGCCGTTCGTGCGCCGCCATCGCGGCCTGCTCGCCGCCTGGCTGGCGGCGCTGGCGATCTCCTCGGCCGCCACCCTGAGCCTGCCGACCGCGGTCAGGCAGATGATCGACCACGGCTTTTCCGGCGGCGGCCAGATCAACCAGGCCTTTGCCCTGCTGTTCGTGGTGGCGGTGGTGCTGGCGATCGCTACCGCGGCGCGCTTCTTCTTCGTTTCGCTGCTGGGCGAGAAGGTGGTGTCGGACCTGCGCCGCCAGCTCTACGTCCATCTGATCGGGCTCGACGCCGGCTTCCACGACCGCAACCGCAGCGGCGAACTGGTGTCGCGGCTGTCGGCCGACAGCGAGCTGCTGCGCAGCGTGATCGGCTCGACGATTTCGGTGGCGCTGCGCAGCGGCGTCACCGTGATCGGCAGCCTGAGCATGCTGTTCGTCACCAGCCCGCGCCTGGCCGCGTTCGCGCTCATCGGCATTCCGCTGGCGGTGCTGCCGATCGTGCTCGGCGCGCGGCGCCTGCAGAAGGCCTCGCGCGCCAGCCAGGACCGCATCGCCGACGCCAACACGCTGGCCGCCGAGACCCTGGGCGCGGTGCGCACGGTCCAGGCGCATGCACGCGAGACCTACGAGGGCGGCCGCTTCGGCGCTGCGCTCGACGTATCCGTACGCACCGCCCGGCGCCGCATCGGCACCCAGGCCTGGGTCACCGCCGCGGCCATCGTGCTGGTGTTCGGCGCGATCGTGCTGGTGCTGTGGTCCGGCGCGCACGACGTGATCGACGGCCGCATGACCCCCGGCACGCTCGGCCAGTTCGTGTTGTACGCGCTGATCGGCGGCGGCTCGGTCGGGGCGCTGGCCGAAGTCTGGAACGAGCTGCAGCGCGCGGCCGGCGGCATGGGGCGCATCTCCGAGCTGCTGCAGGAGCAGCCCGGCGTGACCGCGCCGGCGCAGCCGCTGCCGCTGCCGGTACCGCTGAGCGGCGAGATCCGGTTCGACAACGTCGTCTTCCACTATCCGCAGCATCCCGGCCTGCCGGCACTGGACGGCTTCGACCTGCACGTGCGCCCCGGCGAGACGGTGGCGCTGGTGGGACCGTCCGGGGCCGGCAAGAGCACGGTGCTGTCGATGCTGCTGCGCTTCCACGATCCGCAGGCCGGCGCGGTGTCGGTCGACGGCATCGACGTGCGCACGGTCGATCCGGCACGGCTGCGCGAGCAGATCGCGCTGGTGCCGCAGCAACCGGCGCTGTTCGCCGCCAGCGCCGCCGACAACATCCGCTACGGCCGGCTGCAGGCCAGCGATGCCGAGCTGGAAGCGGCCGCGCGCGCGGCCGAGGCCGACGACTTCATCCGC
>DNXT01000019.1:0-272 GCA_003505795.1 Lysobacteraceae bacterium
CGGCAATCCGCCGGATGCGAACTACGTGGCCACGGAAGGCCCGCTGGGCTGGTCGGCGCTGCGCGCCGCGCGCCGGCTCGGCATCCCGGTCGCCACCGGCTTCCACACCCGCTTCGACGAGTACCTGTCCGAATACGGCGCGGCCTGGCTGCAGGGCGCCGCGCTGCGCTGGATGCGCCGGTTCCACAACCAGGCCGCGACCACGCTGGTTCCCACCCGCGAGCTGCAGGGCTTTCTCGCCGAGCACGGCTTCCAGCGGGTGCGCCTGCTGG
>DNXT01000019.1:444-2587 GCA_003505795.1 Lysobacteraceae bacterium
CCAGCGGGTGCGCCTGCTGGCGCGCGCGGTCGACAGCCTGCAGTTCGATCCGAAACGCCGCGATCCGGCGCTGCGCGAGGAGTGGGGCATCGACGGCCATGGCTTTGCGGCGATCTATGTCGGCCGCATCGCCGGCGAAAAGAACCTGCCGCTGGCGGTGCGCGCGTTCCGCCGGCTGCAGCAGGTCCGACCCAAGGCCCGGTTCGTCTGGGTCGGCGACGGCCCGATGCGCGAGAAGCTCGCCCACGAGAATCCGGACTTCATCTTCTGCGGCGTGCAGCGCGGCGACGCGCTGGCGCGCCACTTCGCCAGCGGCGACCTGTTCCTGTTCCCGAGCCGCAGCGAGACCTTCGGCAACGTCACCCTGGAGGCGATGGCCAGCGGCGTGGCGACCGTGGCGTTCGACTACGGCGCCGCGCGCGAATACCTGCGCAACGGCATGACCGGTGCCGCCGTCACCGACGAGGACGCCTTCATCGAGGCGGCGATGCAGTTGGCCGGCGACGACCAGACCCGGCGCAGGATGGGGCACGCGGCCAGCCTGGCGATGAAGAAGCTGCACCCGGACCGGGTCGTGGCCGATTTCGAGGCCATGCTGCAGGGACTCGGCGGCGAACGGGGGCACTATGCCGTCGACGCGGCTTGAACTGCTGCTGGGCCGCGAGGCGCGCTGGTGCCGCCGCGCCAATCGTTGGTGCCGGCATCTGCGCACGCGGCGCTTCTTCGCCGCGGTCAGCCGGCTCGGCGACGGCGTGTTCTGGTATGCGCTGATGGGCCTGCTGGTGCTGGTCGACGGCATCGACGGGGTACGTGCCTCCGCGCACATGGCCGCCACCGGCGTGCTGGCGCTGACCCTGTACAAGGCGCTGAAGCGCTGGACCCGCCGCCCGCGTCCGTATGCCGCCAATCCGCGCATCCGCGCCTGGGTGGCGCCGCTGGACGAATTCAGTTTCCCCTCCGGGCACACCCTGCATGCGGTGTCCTTCAGCATCGTCGCGCTGGCGTACTACCCCTGGCTGGCGCCGCTGCTGGTGCCGTTCTCGGCCTGCGTGGCGCTGTCGCGCGTGGTGCTCGGCCTGCACTATCCCAGCGACGTGCTCGCCGCCACGCTGATCGGCACGCTGCTGGCTACGCTGTCGCTGTGGGTGGTTTGAAGCCGGGATTGGGGATTCGGGATTGGGGACTCGCAAGAGCGCTTCTGCTGTGACGAATCCCCAATCCCGAATCCCCAATCCCGGCTCCACTACAATGCCGGAATGACGACCCTGTTCATTTCCGACCTGCACCTGGATCCGGCGCGGCCGGCGATCACCGAGCTGTTCCTGCGCTTCCTGCACGACGAGGCGCGCGGGGCGGACGCGCTGTACATCCTCGGCGACCTGTTCGAGGCGTGGATCGGCGACGACACGCCCTCGCCGGCCGCCGATGCCGTCGCCACGGCCCTGCATGCGCTCGCCGGCAGCGGCGTGCCGGTGCTGTTCATGGCCGGCAACCGCGATTTCCTGGTCGGCGAGGACTACGCGCGCCGCGCCGGCTTCCGCATCCTGCCCGATCCCACCGTGATCGACCTGTACGGCCGGCCGACCCTGCTGATGCACGGCGACCTGCTGTGCACCGACGACACCGCCTACCAGGCGTTCCGCGCGCAGACCCGCGACCCGGCGTTCATCGCCCAGTTCCTGGCGCAGCCGTTGGCCGCGCGGGTGGCGTTCGCGCAGCAGGCGCGCGCGGCCAGCCAGGCGCGCCAGTCCGAGCTCAAGCAGGACGGCAGCGCGCAGTTCGAGACCGTCACCGACGTGGCGCCGGCTGAGGTCCAAGCCACCTTCCAGCGCTACGGCGTCGACCTGATGATCCACGGCCATACCCATCGCCCGGCCATCCACACCCTGGCGGTCGGCGACGCCGCGCGCACCCGCGTGGTGCTCGGCGACTGGTACGAGCAGGGCTCGGTACTGCGCGTGGACGAGGACGGGATGCGGCTGGAAAGCCTGTAATCGCACCGCCTGCTTTTTGCCTGGTACAGCCCCATCGCGACTGAAGTCGCTCCTGCAGGAATACGGGCATCCGGTGGGACGTTGTGGGGCTTCAGCCCCGATGGGCTTTCCCGGCCGACGGCCGGGGCTGAAGCCCCTCCCACAGGGGA
>DNXT01000019.1:2707-3388 GCA_003505795.1 Lysobacteraceae bacterium
TGAAGCCCCTCCCACAGGGGATCATCGCATTGACCGCTCAGCCAGCCTGCTCGACCAGGCTGGCCAGTTCGTCCTCGTCGAAACCGGCCAGCAGGCGCGCCTCGATGTTGAACGGGCCGTGCAGGTAGCCGCCGGCGTATTCGCGCAGCAGCTCCCTGAAACGCACCCGCGGCTCCACGCCGGCGCGCTCGCAGTACCAGCGGTACCAGCGCGAGCCGGCGGCGACATGCGCGACTTCCTCGCGCAGGATGGTCTCCAGCACCTCGGCGGTGGCGTCGTCGCCGAGCGCACGCAGCTTCACGATCATCCCCGGCGTCACGTCGAGCCCGCGCGCCTCCAGCACCCGCGGCACCAGCGCCATGCGCGCCAGGCCGTCGTGCGCAGTCTTCTCGCACATCTCCCACAGGCCGTTGTGGGCGTCGTAATCGCCGTAGTCGCGACCATGCGCGAGCAGGCGCCCGCGCAGCAGCATGAAGTGGCGCGACTCGTCGTCGGCCACGTCCACCCAGTCGGCATGGAAGCCCGCCGGCAGCCCCCGGAAGCGGTAGACCGCGTCCCAGGCCAGGTCGATCGCGTTGAGTTCGATGTGGGCGATGGCATGGATGAAGGCCGCGCGCCCCTCCGGCGTGCCAAGGCCGCGCCGCGGCAATTCGCGCGGATGCACCAGCCGCGGCCGCGGCG
>DNXT01000018.1 GCA_003505795.1 Lysobacteraceae bacterium
ATCGCCGCGCGCGGCAGGCCGGTGCGCGCCTCGAAGTCGGCCAGCGCGAAGCCTTCGTGCAGGCGCAGCAGGTTGAGCATGTACTCGAACGGCAGGCGCTCGGCCGGGATCGTCTCGTCGCCGCCGATGGCCTGCTCGCCGCCGGCGCCGGCCATGTAGGTCTGCGGGTGCTTGTGCTTCCAGCGGCGCAGGATGTTCTGTCCGGCGCCGGAGCTGATCTTGCCGTGCGCGCCGGCGCCGATGCCCAGGTAGTCGCCGAAGCGCCAGTAGTTGAGGTTGTGCGCGGACTGCCGGCCCGGCCGCGCGTAGGCGCTGACCTCGTACTGCGCGTAGCCGGCGTCGGCGAGCAGGCGCTGGCAGTGCTCCTGCATGTCCCAGGCGTCGTCGTCGTCGGGGATGCCCTGCGGCGGGCGCGCGAAGAACACCGTATTCGGCTCCAGCGTCAGCTGGTAGTGCGAGATGTGGGTGGGCTGCAGCGCGAACGCGCGTTCCAGGTCGTGCGCCGCCTGCGCCAGCGTCTGCTCGGGCAGCGCGTACATCAGGTCGATGTTGAAGTTGTCGTAGCCGGCGTCCTGCGCCAGCTTGACCGCGCGCTCGGCCTCGCCGCTGTCGTGGATGCGGCCCAGGCGCCTGAGCGCGGCGTCGTCGAAGCTCTGGATGCCGAAGCTGATGCGGTTGACGCCGGCGGCCAGGTAGCGGTCGAAGCGGCCATGCTCGGCGGTGCCGGGGTTGGTCTCCAGCGTCACTTCCAGGTTCGGCGCGAAGCGCAGCCGCGCGCTGGCCGCCTGCAGGAAGCGGTCGATCGCCTCGGGCGGGAACAGGCTGGGCGTGCCGCCGCCGAAGAACACGCTGTTGACCACCCGGCCCCAGACCAGCGGCAGGTCGAAGTCGAGGTCGCGGATCAGCGCGTCGATGTACGCCTCGAACGGCAGCGCGCCCTTGCCGGCATGCGAATTGAAGTCGCAGTACGGGCACTTGCGCACGCACCAGGGCAGGTGCACGTACAGCGACAGGGGCGGCGGGATCAGCATGGGGCCGGGATTGGGGATTCGGGATTGGGGATTCGCAAAAGCGGGAGTGTGAAGCTTTTACCAATCCCGAATCCCCAATCCCATCGCTTACAGGGTGAGGGCGGCCAGCCGCTGCTTCAATGCCGCCAGCGCCTTGCCGCGGTGGCTGAGCCGGTTCTTGGCGTGCGCGTCCATCTCCGCCGCGGTCAGGCCGCTGGCCGGGTCCAGGAACACCGGGTTGTAGCCGAAACCGTTGCTGCCGCGCGGTGCTTCCAGAATCGTGCCTTCCCAGCTGCCCTCGGCGATCAGCGGCTGCGGGTCCTCGGGATGGCGCAGCAGCACGATCACCGCGTAGAAGCGCGCGGTGCGGCGCTCGGCCGGGACGCCGTGCAGGGCTTCGAGCAGCTTGGCGTTGTTGGCCGCATCGTCGGTCGGGCTGCCGGCGTAGCGCGCGCTGTACAGGCCGGGCGCGCCGCCGAGCGCATCGACGATCAGGCCCGAATCGTCGGCCAGCGCCGGCAGCCCGGTCGCCCGGCACGCATGCCGGGCCTTGATCAGCGCGTTCTCGACGAAGGTCAGCCCGGTCTCGGGCACCTCGTCCACGCCCAGCTCCTTCTGCGCGACGATCGCATAGGGCAGGTCGGCGAGCATCGCCTGCAGCTCGCGCAGCTTGCCGGCGTTGCCGCTGGCCAGGACGATCCGGTTCATCGTTTCCATCACTTCGGCTCCAGCAGGTCCCAGGTGTTGCCGTGCAGGTCGCGGAACACTGCGACGGTCGCGTACGCTTCCTCGCGCGGGGTCTCGAGGAACTCCACGCCCTTGGCCTGCATCGCGTGGTAGTCGCGCCAGAAGTCGTCGGTGTTCAGGAAGAAGCCGACCCGTCCGCCGGTCTGGTCGCCGATGCGCTGGCGCTGGCGTTCGTCCCCGGGCTGGGCGAGCAGCAGCCCGGCCTCGTCGCCGTCGCCGGGGCCGACCACGACCCAGCGCTTGCCCGCGCCCAGCGGCTTGTCCTGGAGCAGGCGGAAGCCGAGCTTGCCGGTGTACCAGGCGATGGCGGCGTCGTAGTCCTCGACCACCAGCGTCGCCAGGGCCAGCCGGCGCTTCATCGCTCCAGCGCCTCGCGCTGGGCCGCGAACAGGTCGGCCATGCCCTTCTCGGCCAGGGCCAGCAGTGCGTCGAGTTCGTCGCGGCGGAAGGCATGGCCCTCGGCGGTGCCCTGCAGCTCGATGAAGCCGCCGCCGTCGTTCATCACCACGTTCATGTCGGTGTCGCAGTCGCTGTCCTCGGCGTAGTCCAGGTCCAGCACCGGCACGCCGCGGTAGACCCCGACCGACACCGCCGCGACCGCGCCGACCAGCGGGTGCTTCTTCACCTCGCCGCGCTTGTGCAGCCAGTTCACCGCATCGGCCAGCGCCACGTAGGCGCCGGTGATCGCCGCGGTGCGGGTGCCGCCGTCGGCCTGCAGCACGTCGCAGTCCAGGGTGATGGTGCGTTCGCCCAGCGCGTTGCGGTCCACGCAGGCGCGCAGCGCGCGGCCGATCAGGCGCTGGATCTCCAGGGTGCGGCCGCCCTGCTTGCCGCGCGCGGCCTCGCGGTCGGAGCGGGTATGGGTGGCGCGCGGCAGCATGCCGTACTCGGCGGTGACCCAGCCCTCGCCCCGACCGCGCAGGAACGCCGGCACCCGGTTCTCGACGCTGGCGGTACACAGCACGCGGGTATCGCCGAAGCTGACCAGCACCGAGCCCTCGGCATGGCGGGTGAAGGCGCGTTCGATGCGCACGGGACGCAGCTGGTCGGCCGTGCGGCCGCTGGGACGGGAAAAGTTCATGCGAGGGATCCGGATTCGGGGCGGGGCGAGGGCGCAGCGGAATGCACGCACCCGGCCCGCGGGGCGCGCTAGGGTACCATTCGCGCTTTGCCGGCATTGGAAATCCGCATGATCCGAAGCATGACCGCGTTCGCCGGGGGCGAGCGTAATACCTCCTGGGGCACGCTGGGTTGCGAGCTGCGTTCGGTCAACCATCGCTTCCTGGAAGTGGGGGTACGCCTGCCGGAGGAGCTGCGCGCGCTCGAGCCGCAGCTGCGCGAGCGGGTGTCGGCGCGGGTCAGCCGCGGCAAGCTGGACCTGGTGCTGCGCCTGCGCGCGCCGGAAAACACCGGCGCGCTCGCGGTCAACGACGCGTTGCTGGCCCAGCTCGGCGAGCTGGCGCAGCGCCTGGACAGCCGCTTCCCGCGGCTGCGGGTGGAGTTCACCGACCTGCTGCAGCTGCCGGGCGTGTTGCAGACCCCGCTCGCCGACCCGGCCGCGTTGCAGTTGCAGGCGCTGGAGCTGCTCGACGAGGTGGTCGGCGAATTCGTCGCCGCGCGCGAGCGCGAGGGCGGCAAGCTGGCCGCGGCGATCGGCGAGCGCGTGGACGCGATCGAGCGCATCGCCGGCGAGGTGAAGGAACTGATCCCGGCGATCCGCGAGGGCCAGCGCGCCAAGCTGGCCGCGCGCCTGGCCGACCTGCCGCACCCGGTCGACCCCGGCCGCGCCGAGCAGGAGCTGGTGCTGTGGCTGCAGAAACTGGACGTGGACGAGGAGCTAGACCGGCTCGGCAGCCACATCGGCGAGATCCGCCGGGTGCTGCGCCAGAACGAGCCGGTCGGCCGTCGGCTGGACTTCCTGCTGCAGGAATTCAACCGCGAGGCCAACACCCTGGGTTCAAAGTCGGTGGACAGCCGCACCTCCAACGCCGCGGTCGAGCTGAAGGTGCTGATCGACCAGATCCGCGAGCAGGTGCAGAACATCGAGTGAGGGTGCCGGGAGATGGGCCGCCGGTCGTCTTCCTCCCGGCGCGGCAACCGTCGGGAATGGCTGGCGGCGCGCCGGGGTGGGGCGCGCGAGCCGCGTTATCGTCCTCGCAGCGCTTCCACGACCTGGTCCAAGGGCAACGCCGGTACCGTGCCTCTGTAGCCGCGGACCGTTTCCGCACGGAACAGCGAGTTCAGGATCGACTCCTCGGTCGCGTCGGCGACCGCCTCGAACAGCGGGGTCATCGCCTCGTTCGCCAGCAGGACGGTCGCCTGCCGAGGCTGCTCCGGCCGGCGCCGCACTTCTTCGGCCGTCGAGAAGGCGATGACGTAGTCTCCCGAGCCGTTGGACATGTTCGAGCCGGTCCGCGCCAGGCCGAGCATCGCGCGCTTGGCCAAGCGTTCGAGCAGGCGGGCATCCATCGGGGCGTCGGTGGCGACGATCATCATGATGCTGCCGTCGCCGCTGTTGGGCGCCGTGGCCGCGGCGCCAGCCGTGGCCGCGATCCGCGAAGGCTCGGGCAGGGCCTTCCACACCGGGACGCCACCGATGGTCAGGCGGCCGCCATAGTTGGATTGCACCAGCACGCCCACGGTATAGGTCCGGCCGTCGATGTCGAGCCGGCGCGAACTGGTGCCGATGCCGCCCTTCCAGCCGAACGCCACCGTCCCGGCGCCGGCACCGATCGCGCCTTCCAGGACCGGGCCGGGGCGCGCATCGCGCAGGGCCTTGAAGACCAGTTCCCGGGTCACCGGGCGCGCCCGGATATCGCTCAGGAAGCCGTCGTTGGTCTCGCCGACCACCGGGTTGAGCGAGCGTACGTCTTCCATGCCGGGCAGGGCGAGCATCCATGCCGCCAGTGCGTCGGCCGCGTTCCACACGCTCAGCGTGCCGGTCAGGAGGATCGGCGTCTCGAGTTCGCCCAGCTCGCGGAGCTGGGTGGCACCGACCAGCTTGCCGAAGCCGTTGCCCACGTACAGCGCCGCCGGCACGCGTTCGCGGAACGGGTTGCCCGGGTGCGGCACGATGGCGGTGACGCCGGTATGGATCCGGTCGCCTTCGGCCAGCGTCGCCTGCCCGACGCGTACGCCGGGGACGTCGGTGATCGCGTTGGCCGGACCGGTCGGCAGCGTTCCGATCTCGATGCCCAGCGCACGCGCGCGCGGACGCTCGGTCGCCGGTAGCGTTCCCGGGCTCGCCGCCCACGCCGCCGGCAGCAGGACGACGGCGAGCAGGCCCAGGGCGAGCCTGCGTTTCGCGCGGCCGCGCGTGCCCCGCGCCGAGAGGCCGTCGCGGATGCCAGGAGATGCGATGGGCATGAAGAGTGCCGGCTG
>DNXT01000032.1:0-2942 GCA_003505795.1 Lysobacteraceae bacterium
GGTACGGGCGAAGCCTCGTGCAGGTGGACATCGCGAGGGCTTCGCCCCCGTACCCTCACCCCAACCCGTCTCCCGGAGGGAGACGGTCTCGCTGACACTCGACGCTGACTAGGTCCGCTTAAAGCGCATAGCCGAACCGCTGCTTGAACGGGTCGTTGAACTCGGCGTAGCCGAAGCGCTGGTTCGCGCCAGGCGGGCAGTGAGAGGCCGCAATGCCGGCCGTCGCCACCGCCGGAGGTGGCCCCGGCCGCAGCGGCTTGCGCTTACAGCGTATAGCCGAACTGCTGCTTGAACTGGTCGTTGAACTCGGCGTAGTCGAAGCGCTGGTTCTGCGTGCCCGGGTGCTCGACCTTCAACGCACCCATCAGATTCCCCATGCGGCCGATGGTCAGCCAGTCGTAGCCGCCCTGGATGCCGTAGATCAGGCCGGCGCGGAACGCGTCGCCGCAGCCGGTCGGATCGACCACGCGGCGCTCGTGCGCCGGCGGGATGTCGTAGGTCTTCCCGGGGGTGTGCACCAGCGCGCCCTTCGGGCCCTGGGTGGTGATGTAGGCCTGCACGCGCGAGACGATCTCCTTCTCGTTCCAGCCGGTGCGCTCCTGCAGCAGGTTGGACTCGTAGTCGTTGACTACCACGTAGTCGGCCTGTTCGATGAATTCGCGCAGTTCCGGGCCGTTGAACAGCGGCATCGCCTGGCCGGGGTCGAAGATGAAGGGCACGCCCATCTCGCGGAACTCGACCGCGTTCTGGATCATGCCCTCGCGGCCGTCCGGGCCGACCAGGCCCAGACTCACGCCCGGCACGTCCTTCACGTGGTTCTCGTAGGAGCGCATCATCGCGCCGGGGTGGAACGCGGTGATCTGGTTGTTGTCGTGGTCGGTGGTGATGAACGCCTGCGGGGTGAACAGCTCCTCGATCACCTTGACCCGCGACAGGTCGATGCCCAGCGACTCGAAATGCTCGCGGTACGGGCCGAAGTCCTGGCCCACCGTGCCCATCGGGATCGGCTTGCCGCCCAGCAGGTGCAGGTTGTAGGCGATGTTGCCGGCGCAGCCGCCGAACTCGCGGCGCATCCGCGGCACCAGGAACGACACGTTCAGGATGTGCACCTTGTCCGGCAGGATGTGGTTCTTGAACTGGTCCGGGAACACCATGATGGTGTCGTAGGCAAGGGAACCACAGATCAGGGCGGACATCGGGATAGAGGCCTTTGCATGAGGAAAACCCGCCGGCCGGCGGGAGGGCCTCGGGGGGCGCCGGGCGCGCCGCGGCGCAAAGGTTACCGGCTGCGGCCGTTCAGGGCCAGAACCCGGTCCCCGCCGCGCCGGCTGGAACGGGCGAAAAAGCGCCGCCGTACCTGCATTTCTCCTTGCCGCGACCCGGGGGGATTGCTAGGCTAGCGGACTTCGTTTTTGCCCATTTTTTCGCCACTCGGCGTCCGGGCGCGACCCTCTCAGGAACGACTCCCCCGATGTTCAAGAAACTGCGTGGCATGTTCTCCAACGACCTGTCCATCGACCTGGGCACGGCCAATACGCTGATCTACGTGCGCGGGCAGGGCATCGTGCTGAACGAGCCGTCGGTGGTGGCGGTGCGCCAGGACCGCGCGATCGGCGGCACCCGCTCGGTGGCCGCGGTCGGCGCCGAGGCCAAGCAGATGCTCGGCCGCACCCCGGGCCACATCACCACCATCCGCCCGATGAAGGACGGCGTCATCGCCGACTTCACCTACACCGAGGCCATGCTGAAGCACTTCATCAAGAAGGTGCACAAGTCGCGCTTCCTGCGCCCGAGCCCGCGCGTGCTGGTGTGCGTGCCGGCCGGCAGCACCCAGGTCGAGCGCCGCGCGATCAAGGAATCGGCCGAGGAGGCCGGCGCCCGCGACGTCTACCTGATCGAGGAGCCGATGGCCGCGGCGATCGGCGCCGGCATGCCGGTGACCGAGGCGCGCGGCTCGATGGTGATCGACATCGGCGGCGGCACCACCGAGGTCGCGGTCATCTCGCTGAACGGGATCGTCTACTCGCAGTCGGTGCGCGTGGGCGGCGACCGCTTCGACGAGTCGATCACCAACTACGTGCGCCGCAACCACGGCATGCTGATCGGCGAGGCCACCGCCGAGCGGATCAAGCTGGAGATCGGCTGCGCCTACCCGCAGGCCGAGGTGCAGGAGATGGAGATCTCCGGCCGCAACCTTGCCGAGGGCGTGCCCAAGATGATCAAGATCAACTCCAACGAAGTGCTGGAGGCGCTGCACGAGCCGCTGTCGGGCATCGTCAGCGCGGTCAAGCTGGCGCTGGAGCAGACCCCGCCGGAACTGTGCGCCGACGTCGCCGAGCGCGGCATCGTGCTGACCGGCGGCGGCGCGCTGCTGCGCGACCTGGACCGGCTGATCTCCGAGGAGACCGGCCTGCACGTGCAGGTCGCCGACGACCCGCTGACCTGCGTGGCCCGCGGCGGCGGCCGCGCGCTGGAACTGGTCGACATGCACGGCAACGAGTTCTTCGCGCCGGAGTGATGCGAAGCCGGGATTGGTGATTCGGGATTCGGGATTCGCAACAGCCGACCAGCGATCCGCTATGTAGGGAACTCGGCAGGAACCGCTTTTAACTAATCCCCAATCTCGAATCCCGAATCCCTGCCGTTACCCATGCCCTCCTACGCCGGTCCTCCCGTCGCCACCCGCTCCGGCGAAGCCGCCACCACCCTGCGCCTGCTGGCCTACCTGGTGCTGGCGGTGGTGCTGATCGTGCTCGACAGCCAGGGCGGCTGGCTGACCCGGGTGCGCGCCCAGGCCAACCTGCTGGTGCAGCCGGTATGGGCGCTGGCCGGACTGCCCGGACGGATCGGCACCCAGGTCCGCGACAATGCCGCGACCCACGGCCAGCTGGTCGAGGAGAACCGCGAGCTGCGCAACCAGTTGCTGATCGCCAACGCCCGCC
>DNXT01000032.1:3137-3712 GCA_003505795.1 Lysobacteraceae bacterium
TGCTGATCGCCAACGCCCGCCTGACCCGGCTGCAGACCGCGGCGCTGGACAACGCGCAGCTGCGCGAGCTGCTCAACGTGGCCGAGCGCAGCGGCCTGGACGTGCAGCTGGCGCCGATCCTGGACATCGACCTGGACCCGACCCGGCAGCGGCTGATCCTGGATGCCGGCAGCCGCGACGGGGTCAAGGTCGGCCAGGCGGTGATCGACGCCGGCGGGCTGATGGGGCAGGTGATCGAGGTCACCCTGTTGCATTCCACCGTGCTGCTGCTGACCGATCCGGACCACGCGGTGCCGGTGAGCGTGGCGCGCAACGGCGTGCGCCTGATCGTGTATGGCCGCGGCGACCGCCTGGAGCTGCGCGACATCCCGCTCAGCGCCGGGGTCGAGGTCGGCGACGAGATCGTCACCTCCGGCCTCGGCGGGCGCTTCCCGGCCGGGTTCCCGGTCGGCGCCATCGCCTCGCTGCGTCCGGACGATAGCCATGCCTTCCTGGTCGGCGAACTGAAGCCGGCGGCCAAGCTCGACCGCGGCCGCGACGTGTTGCTGCTGCGGCAGGCGCCGGCACAGCCGGCG
>DNXT01000076.1 GCA_003505795.1 Lysobacteraceae bacterium
TATGCCCACGCGCCGGCTCGGGCCAGGCCGGCCGGCGGACGCTCGCGCCGCGCCGCGATCTTTCCGACAATGGGCGCAGGGCGGCGCGGATGCCGCCCTTCGTCTGCGCGTCCACCGCGTTCCTCAATCCAACAGGAGATTCACATGTCGTCCCACCACAGCGGCCTGCCGCCCTCGATCGTCGTGTCCAGCCGTGATCTCGCCCGTCTCGAGGCGATGCTCGAATCCCCCGCGCTGAGCCGGCATCCGGCCGCGATCGCGCTTTCCGACGAACTGGGCCGCGCCCGCATCGTCGCTCCCGAACAGATGCCCGAAGGCGTCGTCACCATGCACTCCCGGGTCGAGTGCGAAGATGAGCTGCAGCACGAACTGCACACGCTCACCCTGGTCTATCCGCACGAAGCCGACGTGGAGCGCGGACGCGTCTCGGTGCTGGCGCCGGTCGGCAGCGCCCTGCTGGGACTGTCGGTGGGCCAGTCGATCGACTGGCAGGCGCCGGCGGGCCGCAACCTGCGCCTGCGCGTGACCGCCGTCCATTACCAGCCCGAAGCGGCGGGCGACTTCCACCGCTGAGCGCGCTAACGTAGTGCGCCCGGTTCCACCGCACTCCCGATACGAGAGATTCCCAGAATGACTGCATCCCAAGCCTCCAAGCTGGCCCAGCTGCGCGAACTGTCGGTGGTGGTCGCCGATACCGGCGACTACGACGCGATCAAGCGGCTCAAGCCGGTGGACTGCACCACCAACCCGACCCTGGTCAAGAAGGCGCTGGACCTGCCGGTCTACGCCGAGCTGATCGAGCGCGAGCTGGCCTGGGGCCGGCAGCAGGCCGACGCCGCCTCCGACCAGGTGATCAACGAGGTCGCCGACCGCCTGACCGTCGGCGTCGGCGCCAAGCTCGCCGCGCTGGTGCCCGGCCGCGTCTCCACCGAGGTCGACGCCGACCTCGCCCACGACACCGCCGCCACGATCGCCAAGGCGCACAAGTTCATCGACATGTACGCCGAGCGCGGCGTGGCCAAGGACAAGATCCTGATCAAGGTCGCCGCGACCTGGGAAGGCATCGAGGCCGCGCGCCAGCTGCAGCAGGACGGCATCGACTGCAACCTGACGCTGATCTTCAACCGGACCCAGGCGCTGGCCTGCTCGGAAGCCGGCGTGTTCCTGATCTCGCCGTTCGTCGGCCGCATCCTCGACTGGTACGTGGCCAACGGGCAGAAGCCGGCCAGCATCGACGAGGACCCGGGCGTGGTGTTCGTGCGCGGCGTCTACGCCGAGTTCAAGAAGCGCGGCTCCAAGACCGTGGTGATGGGCGCCTCGTTCCGGTCCACCGAGCAGATCGAGGCGCTGGCCGGCTGCGACCGCCTGACCATCTCGCCGGAACTGCTGGAGAAGCTCGACGCCGACCACGGCGAGCTGCCGCGCAAGCTGTCGCCGGGTGCCGCCGATGGCGCAGCGGTGACGCCGATCGATGGCGCACGCTTCGCCGCGGACCTGGCCGCCGACAAGATGGCCACCGAGAAGCTCGCCAGCGGCATCGACGTGTTCGCCAAGGACCTGCAGGCGCTGCGCGAGACGATCCGTTCCAAGCTGGCGTAACCGGGGTCCGATCCCGCGTCCGCCGGCGCCCCCCTTGTGCGCGAGGGGGCCGTCGCTCCCGCCGGATCCGGTAATCCTTGCGGCCATGCCGATGGAGGCGGGGGGCGGTGTCTCGACGCAGCGCATCGCCTCTTCAGGCGTGGCCGTCTCCAGTTCCACGGCAACGCCCGCACCCCGCAAGCCCAATGCGGCGCGCGCACGGCCCAGGCGGAGCCCCGCCCGATGGCGTTCCTTGCCGGCGCCTGCCCGCATGCGCCCGCCGCAGGCGCCAGGATCACGATCGCCTTCGCCTCAGCGCTCCGGGTGGGTGGCGGATGGATCCGCGGAACAACGCTCCCGGGCCCCGGCGGCGGGTCGGGAGACGTCGGCGATGTGGGCCATCAGGCCGACCTGTCCCGGTGCGACGTGCTCGGCCAGCACATGGCGGTCCGGATAGTCGCCGCCGTTCTGGGGACGGAAAGCCAGGGGCTCGTCTTCGAACAGCCGCTCCACTCGGTCGCGCCAGGCCGCGGCGGCTTCGGCCATGCCCCTGGCGTCGATCCGGGCGGTCCCGTATACCGCGAAGGTGGGCAGCACCTGCATGCCGGGAAAGAACAGGGTGCCGTGGGTGATGGGGAACAGCAGCTGCTCCAGCGGCCCGTTGATGCCGCGCGGGGAATAGTCCAGCGCCGGCCCGCCGACGCAGACCGCCAGCAGCGCGCGCTTTCCGGCAAAACCGCCTTCGCCGTAGCGGTAGGCGTTGCCGGCCCCGCGGTAGCCGTAGGCCAGGCCGAAGGCCCAGACCCGGTCCACCCATCCCTTCATGATCGCCGGCATGCCGAACCACCACAGCGGGAACTGGAAGATGACCGCGTCGGCCGCCAGCACCTTGCGTTGTTCTTCTTCGACGTCGGGCGTCTGGCAAGCGTTGGAAAAGGCGTGCCCGGACTCTTCGACGAAGGAAAGCCGGTCCGGATTCACCCGTTCCGGAAAATCCCGGCCGTCGAACACCGCCTTCCAGCCCATGGCGTACAGGTCCGACTGCATGACCGCGTGGCCCTGCGCGCCCAGTACCTCGGAAGCGGTTTCGACCAGCTGACGCGTCACCGATGTCCGCTCGGGATGGGCATGGACGATGAGGATCCTCTTCGCGCGGGTCGGCTTCATGGGTTCGCTTGCAGGGGGCGGTGGGGACCGCTTGCAGCCTGGACTTCCCCAAGGCATCTGTGAAATCGGAAGATCGGGCTCCTACAATCCATTGCATGGATAGCAAGAAGCTGGACCTCAATCTCCTGGTCACCCTCGAAGCGCTGCTGGCGGAACGGAACGTGACCCGCGCGGCCGAGCGTCTGCACCTGAGCCAGCCGGCCGTCAGTGCGCAGCTGAACCGCCTGCGCGATCTGTTCGGCGACCCGTTGCTGATACCGGTGCGGCGCGGCATGACCCCCACCGCCAAGGCCCTCGAACTGCTCGACCCGCTTCGCCATGCGCTGGATCAGGTGCGCGCCACGCTGGCCGGACACCGCCACTTCGATCCGGCGACGGCCCGGCTCACGGTTGCCATCGCCTGCACCGACTACCTGCAGGCGACGGTGGCCCAGCCGCTGGCGGTCGCGCTGCGCGAGCGCGCGCCCGGCGTGCGGATTGCCTTGCGCCATCTCGATCCGCCACGGCTGGAAGCACAGATGGCCAGCGGCGAAGTGGACCTGGCGCTGATGACGCCCGAGCACGGCCCGGCCGGGCTGCGCAGCCGGCATCTGTTCGACGAGCGCTACGTGCTCATCGGCAGGCGCCGGCATCCCGGGCTGCGCCGGGGGCTTTCGGTGGAGCAGTTCGCACGGCTGGACCAGGTCATCGTCTCGCTGCGCGGCGGCGACTTCGCTACCCCGGTGGACGACGGGCTTGCGGCGCTGGGCTACACGCGCAATGTCGCGCTTTCGGCGGCATCGTTCCTGTTCGTCCCCGGGATCGTCGCCCACTCCGATTTCGTCGCGCTGGTGCCGGAACGGCTGGCGCGTGGCCGCAGCGAGGCGCTCGAGGTGGTCGAATGTCCTTTCCCGGTGCCCGGCTTCGCCGTGAGCATGCTGTGGCACGAGCGCAGCCACGGCCACGGCGGCCAGCGCTGGGTCCGTGAACTCGTCGTCGAGCTGGCAGCCCAACTGTGACGCCGTTTCGGGTGCTCGACTGCGAACGGCAGGCGCCGGTCCAGCGGCGGCATTCGCCGGGACCAGCAATGTTTCAGGCGTCCAACCCGATCGGGCAGCTCACGCCGGTCCCGCCGATGCCGCAGTAGCCGTTGGGGTTCTTGGCCAGGTACTGCTGGTGGTAGTCCTCGGCGTAGTAGAACGGCGGCGCCGGGAACACGATCTCGGTGGTGATCCCGCCGTAGCCGGCGGCGCGCAGGCGCTGCTGGTAGGCGTCGCGGCTGGCCAGCGCGGCGTCGTACTGGGCCTGGCTGTGGCAGTAGATCGCCGAGCGGTACTGGGTGCCGGTGTCGTTGCCCTGGCGCATGCCCTGGGTCGGGTCGTGGCCCTCCCAGAACGTGGCCAGCACCTGCTCCAGCGTCACCCTGGCCGGGTCGTACACGATCCGCACCACCTCGGTGTGGCCGGTCAGGCCCGAGCAGGCCTCCTCGTAGGTCGGGTTCGGGGTCTGTCCGCCCTGGTAGCCGACCGCGGTGGTGACCACGCCGGGCAGCTGCCAGAACGTGCGCTCGGCGCCCCAGAAGCAGCCCATGCCGACGTCGAGGACGTGCAGGCCCGCGAAATCGGCCTTGAGCGGCTGGCCGTTGACGAAATGCACGTTGTGCAGCGGCAACGGCTGGTCGCGCCCCGGCAGGGCCTCGCCCGCGCGCGGCAGGCGCTGCTTGAACGCGCCGATTCCGAGCTTCAGGGCATCGAAGATTGCGGGCATGGTCGACTCCTCAGGCCGGCAGGAAGCCGGGGTCTTCGTCGCCGTCCGATATGGGGGCGGGTCCGCCCAGCGCCAAGCCGGCGATCAGGTCCTGCGCCAGCGGCAGCGACAGGTCCGGAACGCAGACCCGCAGCACCCCGAACAGCGGCAGTTCGCCACCACCGCCGAGCAGCGACTCGCCGAACACGAAGGCGGGTATCCCGGCATCCTCCAGGGCATGCTTGACCAGGTGGGCATCGAACAGGTTGTCGGCACGGTAGGCGACCTGCATGGCGCGGCGCTCCACGGGGGATCCGGCCCGAGCATACGTCGATCGCCACGGCACGATAAACTGCGCCTCTTTTCTGCATTCAGCTCCGGCATGTCGACCACGCCCCCCAGCACGCCCGCCGCCCCTTCCGACGCCGTCGCGCCGGAGAAGAAGGACTTCATCCGCCAGATCGTCCGCGAGGACCTGGCCAGCGGCAAGCACACCGCGATCAAGACCCGCTTCCCGCCCGAGCCCAACGGCTACCTGCACATCGGCCATGCCAAGGCGATCTGCCTGGACTTCGGCGTCGCCGCCGAGTTCGGCGGGGTCTGCAACCTGCGCCTGGACGATACCAACCCGGCCAAGGAAGACCCCGAGTTCGTCGCCGCGATCCAGGACGACGTGCGCTGGCTGGGCTTCGACTGGGCCAGCCTGCGCCACGCCTCGGACTACTTCGAGGTGCTGTACCTGGCCGCCGAGAAGCTGGTGCGCGACGGCAAGGCCTTCGTCTGCGACCTGTCGGCCGAGCAGGTGCGCGAGTACCGCGGCACCCTGACCGAGCCGGGCCGCAACTCGCCGTTCCGCGAGCGCAGCGTCGAGGAGAACCTGGACCTGCTGCGGCGCATGCGCGCCGGCGAGTTCCCGGACGGCGCGCGCACCCTGCGCGCCAAGATCGACATGGCCAGCGGCAACATCAACCTGCGCGACCCGGCGCTGTACCGGATCAAGCACGTCGAGCACCAGAACACCGGCAGCGAGTGGCCGATCTACCCGATGTACGACTTCGCCCATTCGCTGTCCGACTCGGTCGAGGGCATCACCCACTCGCTGTGCACGCTGGAATTCGAGGACCACCGCCCGCTGTACGACTGGTGCGTGGACCACGTCGACCTGGCCAACAGCCCCGAGCTGCTGGCGCCGCTGGCGGCCAAGGGCCTGCCGCAGGAAGCGGGCAAGCCGCGCCAGATCGAGTTCTCGCGCCTGAACATCAACTACACGGTGATGAGCAAGCGCAAGCTCACCACGCTGGTGACCGAGGGCCTGGTCGACGGCTGGGACGACCCGCGCATGTACACCCTGCAGGGCCTGCGCCGGCGCGGCTACACCCCGGCGTCGCTGCGCCTGCTGGTCGACCGCGTCGGCATCTCCAAGCAGAACTCGGTGATCGACTTCTCGGTGCTGGAAGGCTGCCTGCGCGACGACCTCGACGCCGTCGCGCCACGGCGCATGGCGGTGATCGACCCGCTCAGGCTGGTGCTGGCCAACCTGCCCGAAGGCCACGAGGAATCGCTGACCTTCGCCAACCATCCCAAGGACGAGTCGTTCGGCGAGCGCCAGGTGCCGTTCTCGCGCGAGCTGTGGATCGAGCGCGAGGACTTCGCCGAGGTCCCGCCGAAGGGCTGGAAGCGGCTGGTGCCGGGCGGCGAAGTGCGCCTGCGCGGCGCCGGCATCGCCCGCGTCGACGAAGTGGTGAAGAACGAGGCCGGCGAGATCGTCGAGCTGCGCGGCTGGCTGGATCCGGACTCGCGCCCGGGCATGGAAGGCGCCAACCGCAAGGTCAAGGGCACCATCCACTGGGTCAGCGCGGCGCACGCGGTGGCGGCGGAGATCCGCCTGTACGACCGCCTGTTCTCGGTGGAGAAGCCCGACGACGAGTCCGACGGCAAGACCTACCGGGACCATCTCAACCCCGGTTCCAAGCGCAGCGTGCGCGGCTGGGTCGAACCGGCCGCGGCCGGCGCCGCGCCCGAGCAGTCGTTCCAGTTCGAGCGCACCGGCTACTTCGTCGCCGACCGCCGCGACCACAGCCCCGCCGCGCCGGTGTTCAACCGCAGCGTCACCTTGCGCGATACCTGGGCCAAATGATGGCCGCGCGCGTGCGGCACAGCGGCGACCCCGCCTGCCGTCGCGCCGGGCCGGACGCGGGCACGGGTACCGGGCCGCTCCTGCGCGCCCGCGGCAGGAACGGATGACGTGCCCTGAACGCGTCCCTGAATTTCCGTCGCTACGACCGTAGCGGCTGGTTCCACCACCACGACGACGTGCAGGTGGTGGTGCCGGTGCGCGGGGTGCTGGAGATCGAGGTCGGCGGCCGCGGCGGCCGGGTCGAACAGGCCCGGGTCGCCTGCATCGCTCCCGGCACCGGCCACGACCAGGGCGCCGACGGCGACAACCGCTTCCTGTTGCTGAACTGCCCGGTCGAACTGCTTGGCGAAGGCCGGATGGAACAGCTGCGGCAGCGCCCGTTCCTGCCGACCGGCCCCAGGCTGCAGCGCCTGGCCGCCTACCTGGACCGGCGATGCCCGGACCGGGAGCCGGTCCCGGAACCGCTGCTGCAGCACTGCCTGCCCGGCCTG
>DNXT01000228.1:0-1923 GCA_003505795.1 Lysobacteraceae bacterium
CGCAGGTCGACGCCGGCCGCTTCGGCGAGGCCGAGGCCTGGATCGACCGGGCGCTGGCCGAGCCCGGGCTGCCGGCGGCGCAGCGCCAGGCCTATGCGTTCCAGCGCGAGCGCATGCGCCGGATGCGCCTGGACTTCAGCCTCGACGCCGACGCCGCCAGGCAGAAGCTGCGCAAGACCATCCCCGACCTGCGCGACGAGGAATTCGCCGCCTGGGACCAGGCCGGCCTGCTGGAACACCTCGACATCGACGGCACCCGCTATTACTTCAACCGCGCGCCCTCGAACCTGTTCCGGCTCAGCCCGCAGGCCGCCGCGCGCCAGCGCCCGGGCACGCCGCCGCCCAAGGACGGTCCGTACGAGCACCTCAACCCGCACCATCGCGAAGTCGTCGCCGCCGCGGTCGCCGAGCCGGGCAACACCAGCCTGACCCCGCGCCGCGTGCGCATCACCCAGTCGCTGACGGTGGATGCCGACGCGGTGCCGGCGGGCGAGACGGTGCGCGCCTGGATCCCCTATCCGCGCGAGATCGCCGGGCAGCAGGACGGCATCCGCTATCTCGGCAGCGTGCCGGACGGCGCGAAGCTGGCGCCGCCGTCGACCCTGCAGCGCACCGCCTACCTCGAACGCAAGGCGGTGGCCGGCCAGCCGACCGGGTTCTCGGTCAGCTACGAGCTGACCATCCACGCGCGCCGTTTCGACCTCGACCCGGACAAGGTGCGGGCGCCGCCGGCCGATCCGGCGCTGGCGCCCTACCTGGCGCAGCGCCCGCCGCACCTGGTGTTCACCCCGGCGCTGCGCGAATTCTCGCGCCGGGTGGTCGGCGAGGAAACCAATCCCTACCGCATCGCACGCAAGCTCTACGCCGCGGTCGACCGCATCCCCTGGGCCGGCGCGCGCGAGTACTCGACCATCCCCAACATCAGCGACTACGCGCTGCACGCCGGCCATGCCGACTGCGGCCAGCAGACCCTGCTGCTGATCGCGCTGCTGCGGATGAACGGCATCCCGGCGCGCTGGCAGTCCGGCTGGACCTTCTCCGACGACGCGGTCGGCTACGCCAACCTGCACGACTGGGGCTGGCTGTACCTGGCGCCGTACGGCTGGGTGCCGATGGACGTGACCACCGGCGCGCTCGACAGCGACGATCCGAAGCTGCGCGACTTCTACTTCGGCGGCCTGGACGCCTACCGCATCGTCTTCAACGACGACTACGCGCAGCCGCTGTGGCCGGCCAAGGCGCATTTCCGCTCGGACACCGTGGACTCGCAGCGCGGCGAGGCCGAATGGCGCGGCGGCAACCTCTACTACGACCAATGGGACTACCACTTCGACTGGCAGGTGCTGCCGGCGGCCGACAACGGCTAGGAGCGGGCAACCCGGCCACACCACTTCAACGAACTGCAGGAGAGAGCAGGGGATGAACGGCAAGCATCTGAGGAAGGCGGCGCTGTGCGTCGCACTGGCGACGTGTCTGGGATCGATCGTGCCCACCGCCCTGGCCCAGGACGGCGCCGTCGTCGGCCGGCTGGTGAACGAAAGCGGGCAGTCGCTGGGCGGCGCCCGGGTCATCGTGCGCAATCCGGAGACCGGCTTCGAACGCAGCGCCACCGTCAACGCCGACGGCAGCTACCGCATCCCGGCGTTGGCGCCGGGCCGCTACCGGATGTCGCTGATCGTGGGCGACGGCGCGCCGACCGCGCTCGGCGAGGTCAGCGTCAGCCTCGGCAACGCGACCACGGTCAACGTGCCGGTCGGGGCGATCAGCACGCTCGGCGCGATCGAGGTGCGCGCGCCGCAGGTGGTGTCGATGGTGGACGTCAGCTCGACCGAGTCGGCGATGAACATCTCGCGCCAGGACCTGGCGCGGATGCCGGTGGACCAGGATCTCAAGTCGGTGGCGCTGCTGGCGCCGGGCGTGGTC
>DNXT01000228.1:2052-2526 GCA_003505795.1 Lysobacteraceae bacterium
CTGCTGGCGCCGGGCGTGGTCTCGGGCAAGTCGTCGCTGGGCAGCCAGGGCATTTCCTTCGGCGGCTCCTCGGTGGCGGAGAACTCGGTCTACATCGACGGCCTCAACGTCACCGACTTCTACAACCGCGTCGGCTTCTCCTCGGCGCCGTTCGCGTTCTTCCAGGAATTCCAGGTCAAGACCGGGGGCTACTCGGTCGAGTTCGGCCGCACCACCGGCGGCGTCATCAACGCCGTCACCCGCTCGGGCACCAACGACTTCCACGCCGGCGTCGAGATGACCGCCGAGCCCAGCGCCTGGGGCCTGGGCGGGCGCGACTACATCGGTCCGGATGGCGAGCTGTACTACGTCTCCAGTCGCGACGGCGGCACCCACAACAAGCTCAACGTCTGGGGCTCGGGCGCGATCGTCAAGGACCGGCTGTTCTTCTTCGGCATGTACGAGGCGCGCGACACCCACGTCTTCACCCCCAGC
>DNXT01000083.1:0-204 GCA_003505795.1 Lysobacteraceae bacterium
GCCACCAGCGCGATCTCGCATGTCGATGCCGAAGGCGCGCGCAACAACCTGCGCGCCGACGGCATGCAGGGCGGCAGGCTGCTCGGCTTCGAGCGCATGCGCGCGCTGGCGCAGCGGCAATGGCGCGCGCAACTGGCGGGCGTGCAGGTGCAAGGGGGCAGCGGCGACGACCGCGCGGTGCTGTACACCGCGCTGTACCACGCG
>DNXT01000083.1:373-2842 GCA_003505795.1 Lysobacteraceae bacterium
CGCGCTGTACCACGCGCTGCTGCAGCCGATGACCGGCAGCGATGCCGACGGCCGCTACCGCGGCTACGACGACGCCATCCACCGCGCCGAGGGCTGGACCTACTACGAGTATTTCTCGCTGTGGGACACCTACCGGTCGCAGAACCAGTGGCTGGCGCTGACCCAGCCGGAGGTGGCGCGCGACATCGCCCGCAGCGTGCTGGCGATCGATGCGCAGGGCGGCTGGCTGCCGCGCTGGGGCTATGCGAACTTCGAGACCAACATCATGACCGGCGATCCGGTGACGCCGTTCCTGGTCGACCTGTGGCGCTTCGGCGCGCTGGCCGGCCGCGAGGCCGAGGCCTGGGCCGCGCTGCGCCGCAACGCCTTCGGCATGCCGCCGTTGAACTCGCGCCATGCCGGCCGCTCCGGCAATGCCAGCTATCTGGCCGATGGCTACGTGGCCTACGACCGCGCCTACCCGTCCAAGGGCATGGACGTGGACCCGCACCATGGCGGTTCGGCGACGCTGGAGTACGCGCTGGCCGATTGCGCGCTGGCGCAGATGGCCGATGGCCTGGGCCATGCCGATGACGCGGCGGTGCTGCGCGAGCGCGGCCGCAACTGGCGCAAGGTGTGGGATCCGCAGGTCCGCGATGCCGAAACCGGCTTCGACGGATTCCCGCGGCCGCGCGCCGAGGGCGGACAGTGGTACACGCCGGCCGATGGCCGCTACAGCCCGCGTTCGCAGCATGGGTTCCACGAAGGCACGGCCTGGCAGTACCAGTGGCTGGCGCAGCAGGACGTGCCGGGGCTGGTCGACGCGATGCACGGGCGCGAGCAGGCCGGGCGCCGGCTGGATGCGTTCTTCGCCTACGACGCGCTGCTGCAGGCGCCGCTCACCGCCGCGCGCAAGGCGTGGGTGGTGGGTCCCTACAGCTACTACAACCAGTACCGCTACAACCCGAACAACGAGCCGGACCTGCACGCGCCGTGGATGTACACGCTGATCGGCCAGCCGTGGAAGACCGCCACCGTGGTGCGCGCCGCGCAGCAGCTGTTCACCAACGCGCCCAACGGGGTCACCGGCAACGACGACCTCGGCACGATGTCGGCCTGGTACCTGTTCAGCGCGCTGGGCCTGTACCCGGCGGTGCCGGGCAGCGGCCAGTTCCTGCTGCATGCGCCGCGCTTCGCCAGGGCCGAGGTCGCGCTCGGCAACGGCCGCACGCTGCGCCTGCAGGCGCCGGGCGCGGACGGACGCAGCCTGCAGTACATCCAGGGCGTGCGGGTCGACGGCGAACCGCAGCAGGCGGTGTGGCTGGACTGGCAGCGCCTGCAGCAGGGCCCGACCGTGCGCTACCAGCTGACGGCCCAGGCGCCGGAGCGGGGCTGGGGCACTGCGCCGGCCGACCTGCCGGCCTCCTACTGCGCCGCCCCGGGCAGTGCACTGGAGTGACGGCGGCAGTGGACGCGGCGCGCAACGCGGTCGCCGCGATCCATTAGGCTTGACCCACTCCGCGGCATCGGCGCAAACCATGAAAGAACCTCCTCCCGACACCGGCAAGGCCGCGCGCAAGCCCGGCAAGCGCGCCGTGACCGTGACCGACATCGCGCAGGCGGTGGGGGTGTCGCGGGCGACGGTGTCGCTGGTGCTGCGTGGCAGCCCGCTGGTCAACGTCGACACGCGTGCCAGGGTCGAGGCCGAACTGCGCCGCCAGCGCTACGTGTACAACCGCACCGCGGCCAACCTGCGCCGGCGCACGTCCTCCTCCATCGCGCTGGTGATCAACGACCTGTCCAACCCGTTCTTCGCCGAGTTCGCCTCCGGCGTGGACGAGGCGCTCGGTGCCGAAGGCTACGTGACCCTGCTCGGCAGCACCGCCGAATCGCCGCAGCGGCAGCAGGCGGTGCTGTCGACGCTGATGGAACATACGCCGACCGGCTTCATCCTGTCGCCGGCCGAAGGCAGCGATGCGCAGCAGCTGCGCCAGGTGCTGGGCGCGCATGCCAACGTCCTGCTGTTCAACCGCGAACTGGCCGGGGCCGAATGGGATTTCCTCACCCTGGACAACCGGCAGGGCGCGTACATGGCCACCCGCCACCTGATCGAGCGCGGCCATCGCGACATCGCCTTCTTCGGCGGCCATGCCGCCTCCAGCTCCTGCCACCAGCGCCGCGCCGGCTACCAGCAGGCACTGGCCGAGGCCGGGCTGCAGGTGCGCCCGCAGTGGTTGATCGAATCGGCGCCCAACCGGCTCGAAGCGGCGGCGCGCACCGGCGCGCTGTTCGCCGGCGGCGAACGGCCCAGCGCGGCGGTCTGCTACAACGACACCGTGGCGCTGGGGCTGATGCTGGGCCTGACCTCGCGCGGCATCCGCCCCGGCGAGGACTTCGCCATCACCGGCTTCGACGACATCTCCGAGGCCGCGCTGGCGGTGCCGCCGCTGACCACCTTGACCGGCCGACCGCGCGCAGATCGGAAGAGCG
>DNXT01000380.1 GCA_003505795.1 Lysobacteraceae bacterium
GCATTCCTGCTGAACCGCTCTTCCGATCTTCAACGGCTTCGTCAACGGCAAGTGGCTCAAGGCCAACCCGGTGCCGTCGGACCGCACCAGCTGGGGCAGCTTCGAGGTGTTGAACGAGCGCTCGCTGGCGATCCAGCACGCGCTGGTCGAGCAGGCCGCGGCGGCCAGGCCGGCGGCGGGCACGCTCGAGGCCAAGATCGGCGACATCTGGCGCACCGGTTCGGACGAGGCCGCCATCGATGCCGCCGGCATCGCGCCGCTGCAGCCGCAGCTGGACGCCATCGCCGGGCTCAAGGACGCCGCGGCGATCGTCAGCTGGCTGCGCGACCGCTACGCGCTGGGCCAGGGCTTCGTGTTCTCGTTCGGCGGCAACGCCGACTACAAGAATTCCGGGCAGGTGATCGCCTATGCCGGCCAGGGCGGGCTGGGCCTGCCGGAGAAGGGCTACTACTTCGACGCCGACAAGGCCGACATCCGCGATGCCTACGCCAAGTACATCGCGCAGCTGCTGCAGCTGTCCGGCACCGACGCGGCGCAGGCCGGCGCGCAGGCCCGGGCGGTGCTCGAGTTCGAGACCCGCCTGGCCAAGGCCTCGCTGTCGCGCATCGAACTGCGCGACCCGGCCAAGCGCTACAACCCGGTCAGCGCCGCCGACGCCAACAAGATCACCCCGCACTTCGACTGGGCCGCGTTCTTCGACACGCTCAAGGTGCCGGCCGCCGACAAGTTCTCGCTGGCGCAGCCGGGCTTCTTCGCCGAGCTGGACAGGATGCTCGCCGAGGTCCCCGCCGAAACCTGGCAGGCCTACCTGCGCTTCCACACCGTCGACGAGGCCGCGCCGTACCTGGCCAAGCCGTTCGAACAGGCCAACTTCGACTTCTACGCCAAGACCCTGCGCGGGCAGAAGGAAATGCTGCCGCGCTGGAAGCGCACGCTCGACGCGGTCAACGACGCGATGGGCGAGGCGCTGGGCCAGCTCTACGTCAAGGCGGCGTTCCCGGCCGAATCCAAGGAGCAGATGCAGCACCTGGTGCAGAACCTGTCGGCGGCGCTGAAGGCGCGCCTGGAGAAGCTGGACTGGATGAGCGAGGACACCCGCAAGCGCGCGCTGGAGAAGTGGGCCAGCTTCACCCCGAAGATCGGCTATCCGGACAAGTGGCGCGACTGGAGCGGGCTGCAGACCGGCGGCGAAGGCTTCCTCGCCAACATGCAGGCGGCGCAGGCGTTCAACTACCGCTGGCGGCTGGACAAGATCGGCAAGCCGGTCGACCGCACCGAGTGGGGCATGACCCCGCAGACGGTCAACGCCTACTACAACGCCACCAAGAACGAGATCGTGTTCCCGGCGGCGATCCTGCAGCCGCCGTTCTTCGACGCCAAGGCCGATCCGGCGCTGAACTACGGCGGCATCGGCGCGGTGATCGGCCACGAGATGATGCACGGCTACGACGACTCCGGCAGCCAGTTCGACGCCAAGGGCAACTTCGACAGCTGGTGGACCGAGGGCGACCGCAAGCTGTTCACCCAGCGCACCGACCAGCTGGTGGCGCAGTTCGACGGCTACGAGTCCATCGACGGGCAGCACGTCAAGGGCAAGCTGACCCTGGGCGAGAACATCGGCGACCTCGGCGGCCTGACCGTGGCCTACGACGCGCTGCAGATGGCGCTGAAGGAAAACCCGGAAGCCGACAAGCCGGTCGACGGGTACAGCGAGGACCAGCGCTTCTTCATGAACTGGGCCACGGTGTGGCGCCGCAACTTCACCGACGGCGAATTGCGCGTGCGCCTGAACACCGACCCGCACGCACCGGCGAATTTCCGCGCCAACGGCGCGCCGTCGAACATGCCGGCGTTCGCGGCCGCGTTCCAGTGCAAGGCCGGCGACCCGATGGTGCGCGACGACAAGCAGCGCGTGGTGATCTGGTAGGCGGCTTCCGCAGCCGCCCGGGGGCTGCCACGTGCGGGGCCTTTTTGTGGGAGGGGCTGAAGCCCCTCCCGCAGGGAAACGCCCGTGCTCCCCTAGAATGGGCCATGACCCCTTGCCGGCGCCGCGGATGAAGAAGCTGCTGAAATGGATCGGCCTGGCGCTCGCGTCGCTGGCGCTGGTCTCGCTGCTGTCGCTGTATGCCTACGGCCGCTTTGCCGAGCGCACGCGCGGGCCGGCCTCGCAGGCGCTGCCGGTGGCCGCGGCGGCGACACCGATCGATCGCGCCGTGGCCCCGCTCGTCGCCGATCGCCCCGGCCAGACCGGGATGGTGATCCTGGCCGACAACGTCGACGCGTTCGCGGTGCGGGCGATGACCGCGCGCTCGGCCGGCCGCAGCCTGGACCTGCAGTACTACATCTGGCATCCGGACTTCACCGGCAACCTGCTGTTCAACGAACTGCTGCGCGCGGCCGACCGCGGCGTGCGCGTGCGCCTGCTGCTGGACGACATGAACGTGCACGGCAGCAACTCGGTGCTGGCCGCGCTCGACCGCCATCCGCTGATCGAGGTGCGGCTGTTCAATCCGACCCGGGCGCGCGAGGGCACGCTGATGCGCGGCATCGAGCTGGTGCTGCGTTTCTTCAGCGTCAACCGGCGCATGCACAACAAGGCCTGGATCGCCGACGGCCGCCTCGCGGTGGTCGGCGGGCGCAACGTCGGCGACGAGTACTTCGACGCGGCCGCCGACGTCAACTTCATGGATACCGATGTGGCGGTGATCGGGCCGGCGGTGGCGCAGACGTCGCGGATCTTCGATGCCTACTGGAACAGCCGCAGCGCGATTCCGCTGGCGGCGCTGGTCAGCGCCGAACAGGACGCGCTGCCGCGGCTGCGCGACAGCATCGACGCGGGCCTGGGCGCGGCGCGCGCCAGCCCGTACGTGAAGCGGCTGCGCGCCGC
>DNXT01000296.1 GCA_003505795.1 Lysobacteraceae bacterium
ATCAGCGGCGCCTCGCCGCCGGCCTGCGCGCGGTCCGGCGCGTCGAAGCCGACGATGGTGGGGAAGCGCATCAGCGAACCGGACGGCGTGGGCATGCGCGCCTACCGCGCCGGCGACAGGCCGATCGCGACACGGATGCGATCGCCGCCACCGGTCGCCGCGGCCACCACCCGGACTATGTATGTCTCCATCTCCGACCTCCCCTGTCAGGTCAAAACCCGCGGCCACAATGGCAGCCCGCGCGCTGCCGGCAACGGAAACGCGCCCATTTGCAGGCACCCGAACCTGAATCGCTCAGCCGGCCGACCCGGAAACGCGCGGCATCGTCCTGGGCTGTCATGAAACCGGTGTACGGTGCAGCTGGGACATTCGCCGTGCAGGTGATCCGTATGGAAAGCACCCCGCCTCTGTTACCCGATGCCTATGCAGCCGAGCTGCGGGGCTTCTTCGACTGCTACGGAAACGGCCCCGAGTTCTGGAACGCCTATCAGCGGATCATGGACTCCGCCACGCAGCCGGGCAAGCCGGTCGCCGAGCTGCTCAACGAGATGGCCAGCCTGGCCGAGGTGATGGGCGCGGTGCCGCGCGCGCAGCGGGTCTGAACCGGCGGCACGGCTGCACCGGACCATGGCCGGCTTCGAGCTGCGGCGGAATTCACGGTGGAGCGACAGCGCATCTGGGAGGCTCGGTCATGGCCTACCGGATGTTCTCGATGTCTCTCCTGCACGATGAGGTCGTGGCGAAGTTGTCCGCCCTTGAAGTGACGGCTCCCGTGCTGCGCGCCCTCTACACCGACGACACCGATTTCCTGAGGGCGTTCATGAATGCCGCCAGCGAGATCACCGACCACTGCGATCGCTCCGACCTGGCGCTGGCGCGCAAGCGCATCGACCGGATCGTCGCCCATCAAGACCTCCACCTGGACGGCGGTTGTTCCGGCCTGGCCGGCTGATCCGCACGCTGCTTCGCTGCCGGCTCAGGCCGCGCGAGTTCGCCTCAGGTGATCTTCTTCAGGGTCTGCGTGGCCCCCAGCCGCTCGATCTCGCCGCCGGCCTTCATGAAGGCGTCCAGATCCTTGCTGAGGCGCTCGTGGGTGATCGTCTTGACGTCCTTGGCATTGATCGGACGTTGGGTGGGAGGTACTGCCTTGCTCGTACGCAGGGTGGCCATCGGAACCTCATCATCGTCAGGGGAAAGCGCCCGCACAACAGGGCACTGCTGCCGTGATGGGAAGAAGGCGCGAGACCGCCATGCGGAGGCCTCGCAGCCACCATACCGCAATCGCGCGCGCGGCGTTCCGGCCTCGACGCTCCGGGGTGCGCGCGATCGGCTCCCCGTCCATGCTCGGAAGGTCATGTCTGCTTGCTTCCGCTTGCGCAATCCTGGCCTCTTTCGGGGGAGCGCCGCAGCGATGGAGAAGCGTCGGCGATGACGAACGCGGCGCCATGCGCCGGCGGTGCGGGCTGGCGCCGGATGCTCCGATCGTCCACGACGCGGCGTTCCCGCATCCGCCCTGCGATCAGCTTCCCCCGCTTGCGGGGAAGTGAAGAGAAGAATGCTGCTACCTGCGGGGAAGGCAAGGACGGCAACGTTCCCCGCTTGTGCGGAAAAGAAGCGCCCCGGCCGGCAGGTCCACGGACCATGCGCTGGCCCGCTTCTGTTCGGGACTCGCGCGCTAGCGCGGCGCCGGCGTCGCGGCCGGCAGCGGCAGGCCGCGCTGCCGGCGCACGTAGCTCATCAGGGCGAGGAAGGTGTCGGTCCAGTAGACATCGCGATGCGCGTCCAGATAGGCCAGCAGCTGTTCGTGCGCCTCGTTGGACACGCTCAGATAATCCCCGCCGATGCCGTGGAAGGTGAAGTTGACCATGCTGCCCTTGCGCGCGGCCTGCTCCACGATCGCGATCAGTTCATCGCCGCTCACGCCTTCGGGCGCGTCCACCGTCACCGCCGCCGGATCGAGCGTGGCCATGTCCGGCGCGACCGCGCCGCTGCCGACCTTGATCCCGACAAAGGCGTCGGCGACCAGCGGCAGGTAGTCGCCGTCGCGGGCGCGCACGTCGCCGCACGGCACCGTGTAGGTGCGCATGTGCTGCCCGTCGATCGCCTGCAGCATCACGTTGGCCAGCAGCACCTGCTCCTTCATCTGCATCGCGGAGGTGGTGTCCAGGTCGCGCTGCGGCTGCACCCATTCGTGCCCGGCGGCGGCGGCCGAGCACTGGTGGAACAGGCTGTGGTTGCCCAGTTCATGCCCGCTGCGCGCGGCCGCGCGCCATTCCGGCAGGCGATCGCGCAGCGACGGCTGCGACAGCTGCAGGTAGAAGCTGGCCTTCAGCCGATGGCGATCCAGCGCCGGGATCGCGTTGTCCAGCTGCGAGTCCAGCGCATCGTCGTAGGCCAGGCTGACCGCGGCCTTCCTGCCGTCGGGCCAGGCGAACCGCGATGGCCCGCCCGGGTGGACCACGCGCGGCCCGGGCGGAACTTCCGGCAGCGCCGGCGCGGCCGGCACGAGCAACAGGAGAAGGAGGGCTGCGTTGCGCATCGTCGCCACGGCATGCTCGGAGGCGACCATCATACACAGCGCCGCGGCGCTGCCGCCTGCGCCGACGCGGCGTAGAATGCGCGCCCTGCCGGCCTTTTCGCCGGCGCGGAAACGACCATGATCACCAACGACGTACTACGCAGCATCCGCTACATGCTCGACCTCGGCGACGGCCACATCGTCGACACCGTGCATCTGGCCGATCCCGACTACCCGATCGACCGCGAGCAGGTCCAGGGTTATCTGAAGAAGGACGAGGAGCCGGGCTTCGTGGCGTGCAGCGACGCGGTGCTGGTCCGCTTCCTGGACGGGCTGATCTTCCATTTCCGCGGGCGCGACGACAGCCTGCCGGCGCGCCCGATGGAAACGCGCATCACCAACAACCTGGTGCTGAAGAAGCTGCGCGTCGCGTTCCAGCTCAAGGACACCGACATGCACGAGATCTTCGACAAGGCCGGCTTTCCGGTCTCCAAGCCCGAGCTCTCGGCGCTGTTCCGGCAACCGGACCACAAGAACTACCGCGCATGCGGCGACCAGATGCTGCGCAACTTCCTCAAGGGCCTGACGCTGCGGCTGCGCCCGGCCGCCTGAGCCGGAGCGGCCGCGCGACAAGCACGCCCTTCCGGCGAGCCGGGCCGTACGCAGGCTGCCGGGAGCGGCGCCCGGAGAACTCGAACCACCGCCGCCCTCGCCCGAGCAGCTCGCGGAGGCCGGACTAGGGCCTGCCTTCGTCGCGGTTGGGCCGCTGCTCCGGCCGGCGCCGGCGCAGCGCTTCCACCGAATCGCCGACCTCGCGCACCGCCTGCTCGAGCTCGCGCGTGGACAGGCCCAGTTCCCGGGCCCAGTAGCGTAGCTCCCATTCGTCGGTGGTGTCGACGCGGGCCATGTCGCGGGGACGGCGGCTTTCGGGCGGGTTGGTCATGATCGGCTCCGGCGATGGCGTGGCACCAGCGTCGATCCGGGCCCGTTAGCCGGCGGTCAACGAACCGGTGCGCCCGTTCGCGGCGCCACCACCGCGACGGCGATCGCCGCCGCCGCAGCGTCCCCTGTCGAGAACGCGGGCGCTCGTTCGTCGTGGATACGAAGGCACCCGTTGCGGGTGTCACGGACGGAGGATTGCATGGCTTACGTAGACGGCTTCCTGCTCGCGGTTCCCACCGCCAACAAGCAGAAATTCCTCGAACATGCCCGTACCGGCGACTCGGTCTTCATCGAGTTCGGCGCGCTGCGCGTGCTCGAATGCTGGGGCGACGATGTCCCGCATGGCCAGCAGACCGATTTCTTCCGCGCGGTGCAGGCCCGCGACGACGAGACGGTGGTGTTCTCGTGGATCGAATGGCCGGACAAGGCCACCCGCGATGCGGGCATGCAGAAGATGATGGACGATCCGCGCATGGACCCGGCACACAACCCGATGCCGTTCGACGGCAAACGGCTGATCTACGGCGGCTTCGTGCCGTTGCTGGAATTGCAGGCGTAAGACCGCGGCAGCACGCCGGCGGCGGCCTGCCGCACTGCGGCCGGTCCGGGCTCGGCTTGCCGGGCCAGCCG
>DNXT01000203.1 GCA_003505795.1 Lysobacteraceae bacterium
CGCCGGCGCGGTGGCCGATCACGCGCGGGCGGCGCCGGCGCTGCGCCCAGCGGCCGTTGCCGTCCATGATGATCGCGAGGTGGCGGGGAAGCGGCACGTCGTTCGAGTCCGGGCGCATGGCCGTCGTCGGCAAGGTCAGACCGCCATCAGTTCCTGTTCCTTGGCCTTGACGACCTCGTCGACGTCCTTGATCGCCTTGTCGGTGAGCTTCTGGATATCGTCTTCGCCGCCGCGGGCCTCGTCCTCGGTGATCGACTTTTCCTTCAGCAGGTCCTTGACCTGCTGGTTGGCGTCGCGGCGGATGTTGCGGATCGCGACCTTGGCGTCCTCGCCCTCGCCATGCACCGACTTGGCCAGCTCGCGGCGGCGCTCCTCGGTCAGCGGGGGCAGGTTGAGGCGCACCACGGTGCCGACCACGGTCGGGGTCAGGCCCAGGTCGGAGGCGTAGATGGCCTTCTCCACGTCCTTGATCATGCTCTTGTCGAACAGGGTGATGACCAGCGAGCGGCCCTCGGACACGCTGATGCTCGCCACCTGGTTGAGCGGGGTGTCGGTGCCGTAGGCCTTGACCCGGATGTTGTCCAGCAGCGACGGCGACGCGCGGCCGGTGCGGATGGTGGTGAGCGAGTGGCGCAGGGCCTCGATGCTCTTGGCCATGCGGGTCTGAGCGTCTTGTTTGATTTCTTTGAGCATCGCCGGTGTCCGTGTGGAGCTGAATCGGGCGATTATAGCCGGGACTGGGGTTTCGGGACTCGCAGCCCGCGCCGGCCCGGCGCGGGCGATTCACCTGTGGGAGGGGCTTGGCTCCCGCGCGGGCCTTGCCGGCCCGCCGTCGCTCCTACAAAAAAACTAAGGGGTTGCGGTCAGCTGCGGCCCTTGACCAGCGTGCCGATGCTCTCGCCGCGCAGGATGCGCAGCAGCTCGCCGCGCTGGCCCATGTCGAACACCCGCAGCGGCAGGTCGCTGTCGCGCGCCAGCGCGAACGCGGCGGTGTCCATCACCTCCAGGCCCTGGCTGATGACCTCGTCGTAGGTCAGGCTGTCGTAGCGCACCGCGTCGGCGTGCTTCTTGGGGTCCTTGTCGTAGACGCCGTCGACCTTGGTCGCCTTGAGCAGCAGGTCGGCGCCGATCTCGATCGCGCGCAGCGCCGCGCCGGAGTCGGTGGTGAAGAACGGGTTGCCGGTGCCGGCGGCGAAGATCGCGATGCGGCCCTTCTCCAGGTGGCGGATGGCGCGACGGCGGATGAAGTCCTCGCACACGTCGTTGATCTTGATCGCGCTCATCACCCGGACCTTGGCGCCGAGCTTCTCCAGGGCGTCCTGCATCGCCAGCGCGTTGATGACGGTGGCGAGCATGCCCATCTGGTCGCCGGTCACCCGGTCCATGCCGCCGGCGGCCAGGCCGGCGCCGCGGAAGATGTTGCCGCCGCCGATCACCAGCGCCACCTCGGCGCCGGCCTGCTGGGCCTCGATCACCTCGTGGGCGAGGCGGTTGATGACCTTGGGATCGATGCCGTAGTCCTCGTCTCCCATCAGCGCCTCCCCGGAAAGTTTGAGAAGAATGCGGCGATAGGCGAGTTCGGACATGGGGGAACCTCTGCTGGGGGACGGGCAAACGCCGGGAATTCTAGCGGATGCCTGCCGCTGCGCCACGTAAAAGTTTCCCGGCCGGGCGCCGGCGTGGCACTTCCTTCAGTTTCGCGGTCACGCCGCCCCGTGCGCGGTCACCCGGTTGCGGCCGCGGTGCTTGGAGCGGTACAGCACGCTGTCGGCGGCCTTGAGCAGGTCCTCGACGTCGTCGAACGGGTGGCCTTCGCCCAGCGTCGCCAGGCCGGCCGAGAAGGTGATGTGCAGGGGGCCGCCCGACAGCTGGGCCATCGGCGTGCGCACGGTCTCGGCGAGGATGCGCTGGATCACCGCCATCGCCGCGGCCTGCGGGGTGTTGGGCAGGATCACCAGGAATTCCTCGCCGCCGTAGCGGGCGATGGTGTCGCTGCTGCGCAGCATGCGCTGCAGGGTCTGGGCGAAGTTGCGCAGCACCTCGTCGCCGACCAGGTGCCCGTGCGCGTCGTTGACGCGCTTGAAGTCGTCCAGGTCGATGAACGCGATCGACAGCGGCGTGCCGTGGCGCTGGGCGATCTCGAACTCGTGCTGCAGGGTGGGGCCGAGCTGGTGGCGGTTGTAGACCCCGGTCAGCGCGTCGCGGCTGGCCTGCTCGGCCAGGTGGCGGGTGCGGTTGTCCGACTCGTCGGCCTGGCGGCGCGCCTCGGCCACCTCCTGCAGCTCGCGCAGGTTGCGCAGCGTGGCCAGTTCGCGCGCCTGGTCGAAGATCGAGTCGATCTGCTCCGGCTGCGGGATGCGCACGTCGAACAGTGCGCCGATCTCCGGCAGCGATTCGCCGATGCGCTCGAGCACCTTGTCGAAGCGCTCCGCGTCGAGCTGCAGCACCTCCTGGACCTGTTCCAGTGCCCGCTGCTTGGCCTGGGCCGGGTCCTGCGACAGCCAGATGTCGGCCACCAGGCCGGACAGCGCCACGCAGGCGGCGAAGGGCTCCTGCGCCAGCGGCGCGGTCTCGCTGTTGGCGATCGCGTTCCGCAGGTAGTCCGGCAGGTGCCATTCGCGCGCGATCCAGGCCCCGACCTCGGCGTGGTCGCAGCCCAGTTCCAGGCGCTCGGACACGACCAGCGACGCATTGTCGGCGGCGCCCTCCAGCAGCGCGGCGTACGGCTCGCCGGTGGTTTCCAGCAGGGCCAGCATGCCGATGTCCTGCAGCAGGCCGGCCAGCATCAGCTCCTCCGGCTTGCGCAGCCCGCGCGCCTGGCCGAGCACGCGCGCGGACAGGGCGGTGATCACGCTGCGGCGCCAGATGCGCTCGTGCAGCCGGTGTTCGCCGAAGGCGTTGCGCAGCCCGTGCACCATCGAAAAGCCCAGCGCCAGGCTGAGCGTGGCGTTGAGCCCGAGCATGGTCAGGGCCTGGCCGAGGTTCTCGATGCGGCGGCGGCTGGCGTAGAGCGGCGAATTGGCCACGCGCAGCATGCGCGCGCTCAAGGCCATGTCCATGGCGATGACGTCGGCGGCGGTGGCCATGTCGACCTCCGGATCCTGGGCGAGGTCGATGACGCGCAGCGCCACGCCGGGCGGCGAGGGCAGGTTGCGGCAATAGGCCAGTACGGCCTGGAGTTCTGGGCGCATTTCGGGTATTTGGCTGCGATTAAGCAAAGAATACACGCGCGTCACATTTCGATGAAGGCCCGACGGCCGCGACCACGCCCCCGGCGCACCCCCGGAAAAGCGGAAAGCCGCGCTGGGCGCGGCTTTCCGGGGACTGCGATCCGGCGATGGATCAGGCCAGGCCGGCCTGCTTCATCACTTCGGCGGCGTAGTCCTCGACCACCTTCTCGATGCCTTCGCCGACCACCAGGCGCTGGAAGCCGACCACGTCGGCGCCGGCGGCCTTGACCACCTGCTCGACGGTCTTGTCGCTGTCCAGCACGTACGGCTGGCCGTACAGGGTGACCTCGTTGACGATCTTGTTGATCTTGCCGCTGATGATCTTCTCCAGGATCTCGGCCGGCTTGGCCTTGTCCTTCTCGGACATCTTGGCCAGCTCGATCTCCTTCTCCTTGGCCACGAACTCGGCCGGCACGTCGGAGGCCTTGTTGTGCGGCGGGTTCATCGCGGCCACGTGCATGGCCAGGCCACGCGCCAGTTCCTCGTCGCCGCCGGCCAGCTCGACCAGCACGCCGATGCGGCCGCCGTGCACGTAGGCGGCAACGGTGTTGCTGCTGTCGATGCGGGCCAGGCGGCGGATCTGGATGTTCTCGCCGAGCTTGGCGATGGCGGCGGCGCGGGCTTCCTCGACGGTCTCGCCGGAGGCCAGCTTGGCGCCCTTCAGGGCTTCGGCATCGGCGGCGCCGGAGGCCAGCGCGGCCTGGGCGACGGTGTCGGTGAAGGCCAGGAAGTTGGCGTCCTTGGCGACGAAGTCGGTCTCGGAGTTGATCTCGACCAGCACCGCCTTGCCGCCGGCCTGGGCCGCGGCGACGCGGCCCTCGGCGGTGACGCGGTCGGCCTTCTTGTCGGCCTTGGCCAGGCCCGACTTGCGCAGCCACTCGGCGGCGGCGTCGATGTCGCCGGTGTTCTCGGTGAGCGCCTTCTTGCACTCCATCATGCCGGCGCCGGTGCGCTCGCGCAGTTCCTTGACCAGGGAAGCAGTGATTTCCACGGGATTACCTCATTTGCGAATTCGTAGGGCGGGTCTGGACCCGCCGACGGACAGGCGCGGGCCAGGCCGCGTCCTGTCTGACGGATGGCGACCACGCATGATCGCGTGGCCGCGTGGCAGTCCGATTACTCGGCGGCCGCTTCGTCCTTCTTGCCCTTCTTGGCCGGGGCGCGGCGGGCCGGCTTGGCCTCGTCGCCGGCTTCGGCGAACTCTTCCTCGCGAACCGAGGCGGAGTTCGGGGCGGCGGCCTTGCCTTCCAGCACGGCGTCGGCGGCGGCGCGGGCGTACAGCTGCACGGCGCGGATGGCGTCGTCGTTGCCCGGGATGGCGTAATCGACCAGGGCCGGGTCGTAGTTGGTGTCGACCACCGCGATCACCGGGATGCCGAGCTTCTTGGCTTCCTTGATGGCGATGTCCTCATGGCCGATGTCGATCACGAAGATCGCGTCCGGCAGGCGGTTCATGTCCTTGATGCCACCCAGCGAGGCTTCCAGCTTGTCGCGCTCGCGGCGCAGGCCCAGCACTTCGTGCTTGACCAGCTTCTCGAAGGTGCCGTCGGTCTCGGCCGACTCCAGTTCCTTCAGGCGCGCGACCGACTGCTTGACGGTGCGGAAGTTGGTCAGGGTGCCGCCCAGCCAACGCTGGTTCATGAACGGCATGCCGCAGCGCTCGGCCTCTTCCCTGATCGACTCGCGCGCGCTGCGCTTGGTGCCGAGGAACAGGATGGTGCCGCGCTTCTGGGCGACGCCCGAGATGAAGTTCATCGCGTCGTTGAACAGCGGAACGGTCTTCTCGAGGTTGATGATGTGGATCTTGCCGCGGGCGCCGAAGATGTACGGCGCCATCTTGGGGTTCCAGTAGCGGGTCTGGTGGCCGAAGTGGACGCCGGCTTCCAGCATCTGGCGCATGGTGACTTGGGGCATTGCGGTACTCCAGTGGTAGGGAATTGCTTCCGTGCGCGGCGGTTGTTCGAAAGTCCGCACATGGAGGCGCGGGCTCTTGCGAGGGGACTCGCATACAGTCGCGCACACAATTCCGGGGTTGGGCTTCCCTGTCGCTTCCGTGACCGAACCCCTTGCGGGGCACCCCGGCACGGACGTGGGCGGCAGGTGTGGATTCGCCGTTGACGTCCGGCGTGGACGGCTCCCCGGGGCGGGTGCCCTGGAGGAATCCCGGCGACTATAGCAGTCGCGCCGGTCCGGCGGCAAGGCGGAGGGGGCAAGGGCCGGGGCGGGGTGGGGCCGCCTGGAGTCCTGCCCGCGGCGCGGGG
>DNXT01000231.1 GCA_003505795.1 Lysobacteraceae bacterium
TTCCGATCTCGCGGCTGCGCTCGCGCCGGCTTCATCGAGCTGCGTCAGTGCGCCCGGCGACGGGTCCACGCCCCAGTTCGCGCCGCCCGGGCGGCGGCCGGCGCGCAGCATGTCCTCCTGCGTGTCCAGGCCGTGCTTGACGAAGCTGCCGCGCGTGCCGTGCACGGCGAAGCGCAGCCGGTTGTCGGCGACCAGCGAGCCGGCATGCAGCACCGCGCGCAGCGCCGGGTAGTGCAGGGTGACGTCGAAATAATCGTCGCTGCGCGCACCGGCGCGCTGCCTGGCGATGTCGGCCTGCACCGCGTCGGGAGGGCCGAACAGCTGCAGGGCCTGGTCGAGCAGGTGCGGGCCCAGGTCGAACCAGAGGCCGCCGCCGGGAACGTCGCTTTCGCGCCAGCGGTCGCGCACCTGCGGGCGGTGGCGGTCGAAGTGCGAGTGGAACTCGGCGATTTCGCCCAGCCGGCCCTCGTCCAGCAGGCGTCGGACGGTGAGGAAGTCGGCATCCCAGCGCCGGTTCTGGAACACGCTGATCACGCGTCCGGCGGTCGCGGCGGCAGCGACCAGCCGGCGCGCTTCCGCGCTGGTCACGGTGAACGGCTTGTCGACCAGCACGTGCTTGCCGGCCGCCAGCGCTTCCCGCGCGATCGGCGCATGGGTCTGGTTGGGAGTGGCGATCACCACCGCGTCCACCTGCGGATCGGCCAGCACCGCGGCGCGGTCGGCGCTGACCCGCACCGCCGGCAAGTCCGCGCGCACCGCCTCGGGCTGGCTGGACACGACTGCATGCAGCGCCAGTCCCGGCGTCGCGCCGATCAGCGGGGCATGGAACACGCGCCCGACATAGCCGTAGCCGAGCAGCGCCAGGTTGAATGGTTTATCCATTGGAAACGCTTTACCGCAACGATGAGCCGTTCGGCATCTTATTCCAGCGGTCGCTGGCTGAAGGGTTCACGGCGTTTGCATGTGCCGGTCACGCCGGCTGTACAGCCGGCGGCCGGACACTGTACGCACATCCAAGGGAGGATTTCGCAATGAACCAGAATCAACGTAGTTCCAACATCCGCATGCTGCTGGCCACTTCGCTCTCGCTGGGCCTGTTGCTGGGCACGGGCCAGGCGCTGGCGGTCGACAGCCCGAAGAAGGCCGACGTGGAATCGCAGAAGCCGGTCACCGACACCTGGATCACCACCAAGGTCAAGGCCGACCTGCTCGCCACCGAGAACGTCTCCGGTACCGACGTCAAGGTCGAGACCAAGAACGGCGTGGTCTGGTTGTCCGGCGCGGTCAAGAGCAAGGCCGAGCACGACAAGGCGATCGCGGTCGCCGAGGGCATCGAGGGCGTGAAGAGCGTGGACGCCAGCGGGCTCAAGGTCGACGCGACCGCCCGCAAGTAACGGTGCTGTCACAGGGCCGGGGCCGAGACGAGGCGGCCCTGGCCGGAGTGGGCGCGCCCCTGCGGGGGCGCGCTTTTTTGTTTGCAGCCTCGCTGCATATTTTTCACATGGCTTCAACGTATGATTGGCCTGTTCAGGAATGTAACGAAGTCAAGGCATTCAAACTGAACGATTTATCTGTCCTTCCGGCCAATGCACGACAATCCACCCCCGTCGTCCTTGCGGTCTGTCGAAAGCGAGTGGAACACGAACGGAACACTAGGAATGCGAACGCCAGTCAATGAAGACACTTGGGATCGCTGGAGGCTGCCTGCACTGGCGCTGGCCGTATTTCTGATCGTGGTCGTGCCCTCCCTGCTGCTCCAGCAGATGGCGCGCAGCGCCGATCACGCCAGCAACTGGGCCGCGCACAGCCAGGAGGTGCGCGAGCAGGCCCAGCGCCTGCAGGCCGCGCTGCGCGACCTCGAGTCGGCGGCATTGATGCGTTCGCACGGCGTGGAACGTCCGTCGCTGCTGGAGCGCATGCAGAGCGGCCGGGTCGAGGCCGAGACCTCGCTGGCCCGGTTGATCGAGCTGACCCGCGACAATCCGGACCAGCAGGTCCGGATCGGCCGTACCCAGAGCACCATCGAGCGGCGGATGCTGCTGGCCGAGCAGATCGCGCAGGAGCGCGATCCGGCGCGGATCCGCGAACTGATCGACGAGATGACGGTGCGCAACCCGGTGCGCGAGCTGATCGAGGGACTGCAGGTCCAGGAAGACCGCCTGCTGGAGCTGCGCAACGACGACGTCGCCCGGCAGCGCCAGTACTACCAGTGGCTCAGCTGGGGCGCGCTGGCGGTGCAACTGCTGCTGCTCGGCGCCCTGGTGTGGCTGTTGCAGCGCCAGATCGGCCGGCGCCTGTTCGCCGAGCGCCAGTTCCGCAACGCCAGCGGCCGGGCCACCTCGGTGCTGCAGACCGTGCGCGAGCCGATCGTGCTGCTGGACGCCAATCAGCAGGTGATCCTGCACAACCCGGCGTTCGCCGAGCTGTACGGACTGGACGATCACGATCCGGACCGGCCGTTGAGGCTGCAGGACGTCGGCGCCGGTGCCTGGAACGACGTGCTGATCCACCAGCGCCTGGCCGACGTGCTGCTGCGCGGTCGCGAGCTGTGGGACTTCGAGCACGAGCAGCGCGGCGCCGACGGCGTGCCGCGGGTGATGCTGATCAACGCCCGGCGCATGCCGCTGCCCGACGTCGAGGACGAGGTGGTGCTGATGACGGTCAGCGACATCAGCCTGCAGAAGGCCGCCAACCAGCGCATCCAGGAACTGAACCGGCAGCTGGAGGGCAAGGTCGAGCAGGTGTCCGAGGTCAACCGCGAACTGGAGGCCTTCAGCTATTCGGTGTCGCACGACCTGCGCGCGCCGCTGCGGCACGTGGCCGGCTTCGCCGACAAGCTCGCCCGCCACCTGGGCGACGATGTCGACGAGAAGTCGCGGCACTACATGGAGGTGATCGGCAATTCCGCGCGGCGCATGGCCTCGCTGATCGACGACCTGCTGGTGTATTCGCGCCTGGGGCGCAGCGCGCTGCGCATGCAGGCGGTGGACATGCAGTCGCTGGTGTCCGAGACCCGCTCCATCCTCGATGCCAACGTGCAGGCCGAGCAGACCGGGCGCCGCATCGAATGGCACGTCGCGCCGCTGCCGATCCTGGTGGCCGACGAGAACATGATGCGCCAGCTGTGGCTCAACCTGATGGGCAACGCGGTCAAGTACAGCGCCAAGCGCGAGGTCGCGCGGATCGAGATCGGCTACCAGGCGCTGCCCGACGGCAGCCACCATTTCAGCGTGCGCGACAACGGCGCCGGCTTCGACATGGACTACGCCGGCAAGCTGTTCGGCGTGTTCCAGCGCCTGCACAAGGCCAGCGAGTATCCGGGTACCGGCATCGGCCTGGCCAGCGTGCGCCGGGTGCTCACCCGCCACGGCGGCCGCGTCTGGGCCGAAGGCGCCGTCGACGAAGGCGCCACCTTCCATTTCGTTCTACCTCCTGCGCTCGAAGCGCCCAACCAAGAGTCCCTCGCATGACCGCCATCCGAACCATCCTGCTAGCCGAAGACAGCCCCGCCGACGCGGAGATGGCGGTAGACGCGCTTCGCGAGGCGCGCCTGGCCAACTCCATCGTGCACGTCGAGGACGGCGTGGAGGCGATGGACTACCTGTTGCGCCGCGGCGCGTTCGCCGATCGCGAGGAGGGGCTGCCCGCGGTGCTGCTGCTGGACATCAAGATGCCGCGCATGGACGGCCTGGAAGTGCTCAAGCAGATCCGCACCACCGAGTCGCTGAAGCGCCTGCCGGTGGTGATCCTGTCGTCCTCGCGCGAGGAGAGCGACCTGGCGCGCAGCTGGGACCTGGGCGTCAACGCCTATGTGGTCAAGCCGGTGGACGTGGACCAGTTCTTCAACGCGGTGAAGACCCTCGGCACCTTCTGGGCCGTGATCAACCAGGCACCGGAGCGGGACTGAGCGTATGCCGCACGAGGGTGGCAAGCTGGGTACGCTGCGGATCCTGCTGGTGGAGGATTCGCCCGAGGATGCCGAGCTGCTGGCGGACCAGTTGCTCGAGGCGGGCCTGGAGGCGGAGTTCGAGCGCGTGGACAGCGAGCAGTCGCTGCGCGCCGCGCTGGAGGTGTTCTGCCCGGACATCGTGCTGTCGGACCTGAGCATGCCGGGCTTCTCCGGCTACCAGGCGCTGCGCGTGGTGCGCGCGAGCGATGCGAACCTGCCCTTCATCTTCGTCTCCGGCACGATGGGCGAGGAGACCGCGGTCAAGGCGCTGCAGGACGGCGCCAACGACTACATCCTCAAGCACCATCCGACCCGCCTGCCGGCGGCGGTGCTGCGCGCGGTCCGCGATTCGCGCGCCGAGATCGAGCGGCAGCAGGTCGAGAACGAGCTGATGCGCGCGCAGCGGCTGGAAAGCCTGGCGCTGCTGGCGGCCGGGCTGAGCCACGACCTGCGCAACATCCTGCAGCCGCTGCTGATCGTGCCGGACCTGCTCAACGGCCGCACCGACGACCCGCAGCTGCGCCAGCTCGCCAACGTGGTGGCCGAGTGCGGCCGGCGCGGGCACGAGATGGCCGAGTCGATGCTGTCGTTCGTGCGCGGGTCCAACAAGCCGCGCGAGCCGGTCTCCATCGCCAGCCTGTTCCAGGCGGTGCAGCTGCTGCTCAAGAGCAGCCTGCCGCAGGGCGTGCAGCTGCAGCTGGAAGGCAGCGACGGCGACATGGCGATCGAGGCCAACTACACCGAGCTGCAGCAGTGCCTGCTCAACCTCGGCCTGAACGCCCTGCAGGCGATGCCGGACGGCGGCGTGCTGACCCTGTCGGCGGCCGCGCACGACGCCGAGCACGTGCGCCTGAGCGTGGCCGACACCGGCGTGGGCATGAGCGAGGCCACGCTGGCGCGGCTGTTCAGCCCGTTCTTCACCACCAAGCCGGACGGCACCGGCCTGGGCCTGATCTCCTGCAAGCGCATCGTCGAGAGCTATGGCGGCTCGATCAAGGTGGAGAGCCGGCAGGGCGCCGGTACCCGCTTCGACCTGATCCTGCCGGTCAGGAGCGGCGGGCAGGTCGCCGCGGACGTGGAGGCGCCCGTGGCACTGGGGCGCGGCCAGCGCATCCTGCTGGTGGATGGCGAGGCGACCCGCCTGTCGCTGCTCGGCAACGCGCTGTCCAGCCAGGGCTACCAGCCGCAGCTGGCGGCCGATGGCGCGGCGGCGCTGCAGTACGCGCAGCAAGGCGTGCTGCCGGACCTGGTGATCGTGGACAGCGACATCATCCTGCTGTCGGCGGTGAGCCTGCTGCTGACCATGCAGGAGCTGGGCTACCAGGGGCCGGCGATCGTGCTGGAGGACGTGGGGGCGCCGCTGCAGCGCGAGCACTTCCCCAGCGACATCGCGGTGCACGTGCTGCGCAAGCCGCTGGAGATGCGGCGCGTGTTCCGCGCGGTGGCGCACGCGCTCGAAGCGGACGCTTGACGCCGCCGGCATGGCCTGGCCGCAGCCAGGCCGTGCCGAGCCACGGCTCGGCGGACTCACGGACCGTGGCAATCGCGGGCTCCGGGAGTTGACGCTGGCCGCGCCGGCATGCGCGAATATCGCATGACCACCGTGCTACTGAGTCTTGGCAGCAATCTGCAGCCCGCGCGCCACCTGCATGCCGCGGTCGTGGAGTTGCGCGATCGTTTCGGCGACATCGCGGTGTCGCCGGCCTATCGCACGCCGGCGGTGGGCTTCGACGGCCCCGATTTCCTCAACAACGCCGTGGCGCTGCGCACCGACCTTGCGTTGCCGGCGCTGGACCAGTGGCTGCACGCGCTGGAAGACCGGCACGGGCGCGACCGCAGCGGGCCGCGCTTCAGCGACCGGACGCTGGACGTGGACATCGTGTTCTACGGCGACCGGATCGTCGAAGGCCCCGGCCGCCTGCGCATCCCGCGGCCGGAACTGAAGCACGCGTTCGTGATCCGGCCGCTGGCCGAGATCGCGCCGGACTTCGTCGATCCGGTCAGTGGACGCACCCTGGACCAGCTGTGGCGCGCGCATCCGCAGCACGGCCAGCATTTCGACGTGGTGGCGTTGTTGGGCTAGGGCCTGTTAACGCTATTGG
>DNXT01000353.1:0-2766 GCA_003505795.1 Lysobacteraceae bacterium
GCGGCCGGGTCGATCGGCGCCGGCTGCGCGGCGGCGGCCTGGGCCATGCCGGGCAGGGCGGAGGGCGTGGCCAGCGCGGCCATCGGCAACGAGATCACCAGCAGGATCAGCACCAGCCTGAGGCTGCGCCTCCAGCGATTCCAGCGAAGCAACATGGTCAGGAGTCCTTGCGCAGCTTCTGCGACAGCAGCTGGGCGAAATTGGGCAGCTGCCTGAGGTTGGGCAGCGACGGCGCCGGGGTCGGCGGCAGCGGCTCGGGCAGCTGGTGCAGGGTGTTGATGCCGCCGGCGGTGACGCCGAGCAGCAGCTGCTGGCCGTTGACCTCGACCACCACCACGCGCTCCTTGGCGCCGAGCGGCAGGTTGGCGACGATCTTCAGGCCTTCGGCGCTGCGGAAGCTGCTGCCGGGCATGCGCTTGAGCAGCCAGCCCAGGCCGACGATCAGGCCCAGCACCATCAGCAGGGCGAACACCGCGCCGAACATGCCCGGCGCGGACGGCGCGTGCGCGCCGACCTGGGTGGCCTTGGCCGCGGCCGGCGCGGCTGCGGCGAGCACACCGATCACCGCAGTCTCCGGATGCGCTCGCTGGGGCTGACCACGTCGGTCAGGCGGATGCCGAAGCGGTCGTTGATGACCACCACTTCGCCGTGCGCGATCAGGGTGCCGTTGACGTAGACGTCCAGCGGTTCGCCGGCGCCGCGCTCCAGCTCCACCACCGAGCCCTGGTTGAGCTGCAGCAGGTTGCGGATCGGGATGCGCGCGCGGCCCACTTCCAGCGACAGCGTGACCGGCACGTCCAGGATCACGTCCAGGTTCAGGTCGGTGAGGCCGTGGTCGTGCTCGGCCTGGAGGTTGTCGAACTGCGCCGGGGTGGGATCGAGTTGCTCGTTCTGGGTCATGACTGCGGTTCCTGGGTGGGAACGGTGCGGGCCGGCTGGTTGCCGGGCGGATGCACCGCGGTGATCTTGATGGCGTTGTTGCCGTTGGCGACGCCGAACTCGCCGGTGAACAGCGGGATCTCCTCCACGCACAGCGGCACCTGCGCCGGCAGCTCGATCGGCAGCACGTCGCCGACCTTCAGGCCGGTGAGCTGGCGCAGGCTCATGCGCTTGCTGGCGAGCACGCTGGAGAGCGTGACCTCGGCGGTGTTGAGCTGTTCGCGCAGCGACACGTTCCAGCTCTCGTCGCGGTCGTTGCGGTCGCTCTGGATGCCGGCGTCGAGCACGTCGCGGATCGGCTCCAGCATCGAGTACGGCAGGGTCACGTGGATCTCGCCGCCGCCGCCTTCCAGCTCGACGTGGAAGCGGCACACCACCACGTACTCGCGCGGGGTGACGATGTTGGCGAAGTGCGGGTTGATCTCCGAGTTGATGTACTCGAAGTCCACTTCCATCACCGGCGCCCAGGCTTCCTTGAGATCGGAGAAGGTCTGCTTGAGCAGCAGCTGGATCACCCGCATCTCGGTGGCGGTGAACTCGCGGCCCTCGATGCGGGTGGGGTAGCGGCCGTCGCCGCCGAAGAAGTTGTCGACCACGGTGAACACCAGGGTCGGCTCGAACACGATCAGGCCGGTGCCGCGCAGCGGCTTGAACTTGATCAGGTTGAGGTTGGTCGGCACGTACAGCGAGTGCATGTACTCGTTGAACTTGACCAGGTCGATGCCGCGCACCGACAGGTCGGCCGAGCGCCGGATCAGGTTGAACAGGCCGATCCGCCACAGCCGCGCGAAGCGCTCGTTGACCATCTCCAGGGTCGGCATGCGCCCGCGGATGATGCGGTCCTGGCTGGCCAGGTCGTACTGGCGCGCCTCGCCCGGAACCGGTTCCGGCTCGGTGTTGACCGCACCCGAGTCCACGCCGTGCAGCAGGGCGTCGATCTCGTCTTGTGAGAGCAGGTCGTCGATCATCGGCGCGGGCCCTACTGGGTCACGAAACTGGTGAACAGCAGGTCTTCCACGCACTTCTTGCCGGTCTCGCCGGTCATCACCTTCTGCGCCTCGGCCAGCGCCGCCTTCTGCAGCTTCTGGCGGCCGGCGATGTCGGCGATCTCGGTGGACTGGACCTGCGACAGCAGCATCAGCAGGTGCGCGCGGATCGCCGGCGCGTTCTCGGCGATGGACTTGAGCTGCTCCGGGTCGCGGGTCATCAGCTGCACCTCGACCTGCAGGTAGCGCGGGCCGTCGACCGGGCCGTTGAGATTGACCACGAACGGCGGGTCCATCGCGAAGTACTGGGCCGGGGCCGGGATCGCGGCGGTCCTGGGCGCGGCCTGCCTGGCGTGCTCGACGTCCTTGTTGCCCAGGAAGAACCAGGCGCCGCCGCCGGCGGCGGCCGCGGCGACGACCGCGCCGATGGCGATCAGCACGATCGGCTTGCCGCCCTTGCCACCCTTGCCGGCCTTTTCCTTCGTATCGGTCTTCTTGATTTTTTCTGCGGCTGCGGCCACGGGAAGCTCCTGGAGGTTGCTTCCCTGTCGAATGCAATCGGCGTGCCGAAACCGGCCGCTGCCGGCGCCGGGCTTTTGACTTGTGCTGAATACGTAGGATTCACGGGCGTTGGGTCATGCCCGGGACGCCACGGCGGGGCGCCGACCGGCGGTCGGCAGCGGCGGGATCAGGCGTAGGCGTCGAGCAGGCCGCGCTGGCGCAGCAGCACCGACGGAATTCCGACGACCGCGGTTTCCTCGCCCGGCAGCGCTTCCGGGCCGCCGTCGGCGCCTGCGCGCTCGCCGCCCTGACCCTGCTGCTGCTGGCCGACGTCGGCCTG
>DNXT01000353.1:2955-3366 GCA_003505795.1 Lysobacteraceae bacterium
CTGCTGGCCGACGTCGGCCTGGCCGAGCTGGAATCCGTGCTCGCCGAGCATGTCGCGCAGCTTCGGCAGGCTCTGTTCCAGCGCCTGGCGCACCTCGGCGTGGGCCGCGGTGAAGTTGGCGTTGACCTTGTCCCCGTCCAGGTGCAGGCGCACCTCGATCGGCCCCAGGTCGTTGGGGGTGATCTTGATGTGGGCGTGGCCGATCTTCTGGTCGGCCAGCCAGCTCAGGCGGGTGCCGACCGCCTCGTCGAAGCCGTCGCTGCCCAGCTCCGGCGCCGCGGTGGGCGAGGCGGTGAACACGGCGGCGCTGTCCTGGACATGGCCCAGGCCGGCGCGCGCCATGGCCGGCAGCACGAACGCCGGCGCCTCCGGCGAAACCGGCGGCGCGGCATCGTCCGCGGCTTCGGCCGC
>DNXT01000354.1:0-2259 GCA_003505795.1 Lysobacteraceae bacterium
GCAGCTCGCGCACCGCGCCGGCCAGGCGCGCGGCGCCGACGAAGCCGCAGCTGGCCTGGAGCCGGTGCAACTGCCCGCGCAGGGCCTGGTCGTCGTCGATGCGCAGCGCCGAATCGACCGCGTCGCGGGTCCCGGGCAACTCGGCCAGGAACAGTTCGCGCAGCGCGTTCAGGTGGTTTTGCTGGCCGTTGAGCGCCGCCAGCGCGGCGGTCTCGTCCCAGTCGATGGCGGCAGTGGCGGAGGCGGCGGTGCCGGCATGGCCGAACCGGCCACGGGCCAGGCCGCGGCGGACGGTCTGCAGCAGGCGCTCGGCCGACAGCGGCTTGGACAGCACGTCGAGAAAACCGTCGTCCTGCAGCCGGCGCCGCAGCTCGGGGCCCGCATCGGCGGTATGGGCAAGCGCGGCGATGCCGGGATGGAGCCGGCGCACCGCGTCCAGCAGTTCCACGCCGGTGCCGTCCGGGAGGTTCACGTCGATCAGCAGCAGGTCGTGGCGGCCCCGCGCGGCGTGCTGCAGCGCGGAGGCCATCGAGTCGGCGCAGTCCACGTGGGCGGGAAGCGCTTCGAGCGCGGCCTGGAAAAAGCCGCGGCTGATGGGGTCGTCCTCCACCAGCAGCAGGCGCGGGCGGGGGTCCTGTTGGGATGCCGTCATGGTGCTGCCTCCTTGTCAGCTGGCCGCAGCATAGCCAAATGCGGCGGCCGGAAGTTTGCCTGCCTTTGGCAAAAACGACAATTCGGCCGCCGCCGCCGGGGCAGGCGGCGGCTGGCTTCTGCGACAATACGCGCCCATTTCGCCCGCAGCCTGTCGCCACGTGGCCCGATCCAGAAACCGCTTCGACCGTACCCCGTTCCAGACCGAGATCACCGACCTCAGCCACGACGGCAGGGGCGTCGCGCGCCGCGAGGGCGAAGGCGGCAAGGTCACCTTCGTCAGCGGCGCCCTGCCGGGCGAGATCGTGCTGGCCGAGCCGACCGCGCGCAGCCGCCATTTCGACGAGGCCAGGACGCTGCAGGTGCTGCAGGCGTCGCCGGACCGGGTGACGCCGCGCTGCCCGCATTTCGGCGTGTGCGCCGGCTGCGTGCTGCAGCACCTGGACGAGGACCGGCAGATCGTCGCCAAGCAGCGCGTGCTGACGGACAACCTCGAGCGCATCGGCCACGTGACCCCGGACGCGGTGCTGCCGGCGCTGGTCGGCGACAACTGGGGCTACCGCCGCAAGGGCCGTTTCTCGGTGCGCCGGGTCGAGAAGAAGGACAAGACCCTGGTGGGATTCCGCGAGCAGGATCCGCGCTTCGTCGCCGACCTGTCGGTCTGCTACACGGTGATCCCCCAGATCGGCGAGAAGGTGTCCGCGCTGGCCGCGCTGGTCGAGGGCATGGACGGCAGGCGCGACATCCCGCAGATCGAGTTCATCGCCGGCGACCAGGCCATCGCGCTGACCGTGCGCCACCTGCAGCCGCTCAGCGAGCGCGACCGGCAGGCCCTGGCCGGATTCGCCCAGGCCAATGGTCTGGCCATCTTCCTGCAGCCCGGCGGCGTGGACAGCGTGCATCCGCTGTGGCCGGTCGATCCCGACGGGCACGGAGTGCCGCTGTCGTTCCGGCTGCCGCAATGGGACGTGGAGCTGGCGTTCCGGCCGCTGGACTTCATCCAGGTCAACGCCTCGCTCAACCAGAAGATGATCGCGCATGCGCTGGCGCTGCTCGACGCGCAGCCGGGCGACCGCGTGCTCGACCTGTTCTGCGGGCTGGGCAACTTCACCCTGCCGCTGGCGCGCGGGGTGCGCGAGGTGGTCGGCGTGGAGGGCGATGCCGGGCTGGTGGCGCGGGCCAGGGAGAACGCCCGGCGCAACGGCCTGGACAACGCGCAGTTCTTCGCCGCCGACCTGACCCAGGACCAGCGCGACGCGGCGTGGATGCGGCAGGGCTTCGACAAGCTGCTGCTGGACCCGCCGCGCTCCGGCGCCATCGACGTGCTCAGGCAGCTGCCGCTGAAGAAGTTCGAGCGCATCGTCTACGTCAGCTGCCACCCGGGCTCGCTGGCGCGCGATGCCGGCTACCTGGTCAACGAGCAGGGTTTCCGGCTCAAGGCGGCCGGGGCGATGGACATGTTTCCGCATACCGCGCACGTGGAGAGCATCGCGTTGTTCGAGAGGCCGTGATTGGGGATTGGGGATTCGGGATTCGTAAAAGCTGAGGACGGCGGCGGGGCTTGGCTTATGCTTTTGCCTTTACCAATCCCGAATCCCGAATCCCATG
>DNXT01000354.1:2426-3014 GCA_003505795.1 Lysobacteraceae bacterium
CCCGAATCCCGAATCCCATGCCTCTAGAGATCGAACGCAAGTTCCTGGTCAGCGGCGACGGCTGGCGTGCCGCCGCGCATGCGGTGCTGCCGATGGCGCAGGGCTACCTCAACGATTCCGGCGCGATCGACCGCGGCGAGCAGATGGCCTCGGTACGCGTGCGCATCCAGGGCGAGCAGGCCTTCCTCAACCTGAAATCGCGCGAGCCGGGCCATACCCGCCAGGAGTTCGACTACCCGATCCCGGTCGCCGACGCGCGTGCGCTGCTGGCGCTGTGCGTGGGCGGGCGGGTCGACAAGCGCCGGCACCTGGTCGAGCACCAGGGACACCTGTGGGAGGTCGACGAGTTCCTCGGCGACAACGCCGGGCTGGTGGTGGCCGAGATCGAACTCGACAGCGCCGACGAAGCGTTCGCCAGGCCGGCCTGGCTGGGGCAGGAAGTCACCGACGAGGTGCGCTACTACAACCTGGCGCTGGCGTCGCACCCGTATTCGACCTGGCAGCGCGACGCCTGAACCGGCAGGACCGCCCGCAGGGCCGGGACCGCGCCGCCCGGCCTGCCGCATCGCGGCGCCCGGCGCTTGCCTG
>DNXT01000357.1 GCA_003505795.1 Lysobacteraceae bacterium
CGGCCGCGGCCTATCCGAACGCGCTGGAGGCCGCGCCGCCGGAGCCGCAGTGGCCGGCGGTGCTGCGTCGCAAGCTCGAACGCGCCCGGCAGGTGGTGGAGCAGGACCGGCTCGAGCTTGCCGAGTACCTCCGCGAGCACCTCGCGATGCCGCGCGCGGCGCTGGACGTGGCGGTACGAGGGCGATGGGACGAGGCGGTATCGATCACCTGCGGCCGCACCCGCCCGTATCACGCCCAATGCAACCGGCTGCTGGTGCCGCGCCTGCCGGCGCTCACCTTCTACGACCCGGCGCTGTTCCCCTGGATTCCCGAACTGCAGCGGCATACCCGGGAGATCACCGACGAAGTGCACGCCGCGCTGCACGCCGATGCGGACGGTTTCACGCCTTACGTGGCCCATGCGCCGGGGCAGCCGCTGAACCAGTGGCGGGAGCTCAACCACTCGCCCGCGTGGAGCTCCTACCACCTGTGGGCGCACGGCAAGCCGGTGGAGGCCAACCTGGCGCGCTGTCCGGCGACGGCCCGGGCCCTGCGCGGCGTCGATGCGGCGCACATCGATGGCGTCTGCCCCAACGCGATGTTCTCGGTGCTCGCTCCGCATACCGCGATTCCGCCGCATCATGGCGAGACCAATGCACGCCTGGTGGCACACCTGCCGCTGGTGGTGCCGGCGGACTGCCACTTCCGGGTGGGCTACGACCGCTGCCAGTGGCAGCCGGGCGAGGTGCTGGTCTTCGACGACTCGATCGAGCACGAGGCGCGCAACGACAGCGACCAGATCCGCGTGGTCCTGATCTTCGACGTGTGGAACCCGCTGCTGTCGGCGGCCGAGCGCGAGATGGTCAACGGCCTGGAGCGTGCGCTCGGCGAATATCGCGCCCGCTGACGATGGGCTTCAATCGATTTCCACGCCTGCCGCGCCGAGCGCCTGCACCAGCGGCAGCAGGTGGGCGCGGTACATGCGCCAGCGGCCCGAGGCGGCACGGTGCAGCGGCTGCCGCACCTGCCAGTAGCTTCCGGTCCTGACCGGTGCGCTGGAACGGTGGAATTCCAGGCAGGCCGGATCCCAGGGCAGCTCGAGGAAGGCGAGCAGTGCGCGCAGGGTCGGCTCCGGCGCGGCCACGAAGGCGTCGTAATCGAAGTGGTGGATGCTGTCCGGATATATCCTCGTCCAGTGCGCCATCAGGCGCCGGTAGGCGCCGTAGTAGTGCCCGATGTCGGACAGCGCGCCGGCGTATCCGAACTGGCGCGGGTCCAGGTGCTGCATGAAGATCGACAGGCCGTTGTCCAGCGGGTGCCGGCAGGTGTGGACGATCCTGGCATCGGGAAACATCCGCTTGATCAGGCCGATCAGCGCGAAGTTGTCCGGCCGCTTGTCGGTGAGATACCGCGCCTGCGGCGTTTCCGCGAGCAGCGCAGCGGTACGCCGCCGATAGTCGTCGGCGAGTGCGTCGAATTCCGCCTCCGACCACGCTGCGGCGGCGGCGGGAAACGGTGCCAGGCGGCGCGCCGCCAGGCGCGGAAGCACGTCCAGTTCGCCGCCCGCGCGGATCCGCGGGTGCTGTGCCAGGACCTGCTCGATCAGGCTCGAGCCGGAGCGGAACATGCCGCAGACGAACAGCGGCGCGACGCCTCCCGGCGCCGCGCCTGCCGGTCGCGGCCGCGCGAAGACCCGGGCGATGTCGGCGAAGCGGGCCTGCGTCCGTTCGGGCAGGTAGCGTGGCTGCCGGCCATGCGCGCAGCGGTTGGCGTCGGCCGCGAAGGCGAAGGCGGCATCGAATCCGCCAAGCCGGTCGCAGGCATGTGCCAATGCGTACAGGGCGCTGGCGCGCCGGTCCTGTTCGATCGCGGGCGAGGTGGCGTACCGGCGCAGCTGCGCGATGCGCGGATCGTCCAGGCGCTCGGGCGGTTCCAGGTGGAGCAGGCGCGTATGCGCGTCGATCGCCAGCGCGGCCGCCTCCGGGTCGGTACTGGCGAGCAGGGCGCGATAGGCCGCGACCGCCGGCGCGCGCTGGCCCCTCTCTTCGTGCAGGTTGCCGAGATTGAGCAGGGCGGCCGGGTAGCCAGGGCGCGCGCGCAGCGCGGAATGCAACGCGTCTTCGGCCTGCCGATACTGCTGCAGGTGTTCGCTCAGGATGGCGGCGCGGTTGAGATGGATCTGTTCCGGCGCCGCGGCCCCCAGCCCGAGTGCGCGGTCGTATGCCGCCAGCGCCGCGTCGTAGTCCCCGCTGCGGCGCCGCGCATAGCCGAGGTTGTACCAGGCGTCGGCCAGGTGCGGCGCGTCGTCCACGAGGCGTTGCAGGACATCCGCCGCCTCCGGCATCCGCCCTTGCCGCAACAGGTCGGAACCGCGTCGAAGGCGCGCGCTCAGGTCGCTGTCCAATCGCTGCACCGCTCCGGGAGGGGGACCGCGACAGCTTAGGCAGCGTCGGCGCCGGCTTCAATCCAGGCATGGCGGCGGCCGCTTGCATCGCGCCTGGCGGTGGGTTGTATGCTCTTGGCCTGCGAGGTTTGGGGATGCGTTCGATGGGCAATCTGTCCGGATGCGCGTTTGCGGCGCTGGTGCTGGCAGGGCTCGGTGGCGCTTCGGCCGTCGCGGCGCAGGACATCGCCACGCATCGTTGCGCGGGCGTGCCCGAGCCGCTGCCGCGGCTGGCCTGCTACGACGCGGCGTTCCC
>DNXT01000066.1 GCA_003505795.1 Lysobacteraceae bacterium
CGCCGGCAGCGCGGCGCAGGCCAGCAGCAGCGCGGCGAGCGCGCGCAGGCGCGGGATCCGGCGAACGGAGGCGCGGCTCATCGCGACACCTCCTGGCCGAGCATGAAGTCCGAGACCGGCTGCAGCCGGCGGTCGTGGCGGTCGTAGACCTGGGCGCCGTCGATGTAGACCTGCTCGGCCAGCGCGTAGGAACTGAACGGGCTGCCGTTCCAGACCACCACGTCGGCCATCTTGCCCGGCTCCAGCGAGCCGGTCTGCTTCTCGATGCCCAGCGCCTTGGCGGCGTTGCGGGTCAGCCAGGCGATGGCGTGCTCGGGCGCGATCGCGATGCCGGCGCGGCGCGCGTTGGCGATCGCCTTGGCCGCCTCCTGGTTGAGGCGCTGGATGCCTTCCTCCGAATCCGAATGCACGATCGCGCAGCTGTTGGCCGGGCGGTCGACCAGCGCGATGTTCTCCTGGATGCCGTCGAAGGCCTCCATCTTGAAGCCCCACCAGTCGGCCCACAGCGCGCCGCAGATGTTCTCCTGCGCCAGCCGGTCGGCCAGCTTGTAGGCCTCCACGCCGTGGTGGAAGGCGGCGATGCGGAAGCCGAACTCCTTGGACAGGTCGATCATCGTCGCCATCTCGTCGGCGCGGTAGCAGTGGATGTGCACGCGGATGTCGCCGTTGATCGCGCCGGCCAGCGTGTCGAGCTTGAGGTCGCGCTTGCCGCCGGAATCGCCGCTGCTGTCGTTGTCGCCGCTGCGGCTCCACCAGCGCCGCCTGGTCTCCTGCTGCTTCGGCGCGTTCTTGCGCAGGTACTCGGCCGCGTCGATGAAGGCGGCGCGGTAGCCGGCGACGTTGCCCATGCGCGTGGCCGGGCCGCCCTTGCCACCGTAGACGCGCTTGGGGTTCTCGCCGCAGGCCATCTTCAGGCCCCACGGCGCGCCGGGGAACTTCATCGCCTGGTAGGTGGTGGCCGCCACGTTCTTGAGGGTGACGCCGCGGCCGCCGACCAGGTTGGCCGAGCCCGGCAGCACCTGCAGCGAGGTCACGCCGCCGGCCAGCGCGGCGCCGAAGCCGGGGTCCTGCGGCCACACCGAATGCTCGGCCCAGACGTTGGCGGTGACCGGCGCGGTCATCTCGTTGCCGTCGCCGTGCGCCTTGACGCCCGGGCTCGGGTACACGCCCAGGTGCGAATGCACGTCGATGATGCCGGGCGTCACCCACTTGCCGCTGCCGTCGACGCGGGTGGCGCCGGCCGGCGCCTGCAGGCCGCGCCCGACCGCCTGCACCTTGCCGTCGACCAGCAGTACGTCGCCGTCGTCGATGCGCTGGCCGGTGCCGGTCAGCACGGTGGCATGCTCGATCAGCACCGGGCCGGCGGCGATCGCCCGGTAGGTGCTCGGATACGGATCGTCGACGAAACGCGGTGCGGCCAGCGCGGGCGCGCACAGCACGGCGCCGGCCAGGCCGGCAATCAGCAGATGACGCATCGGTGGGTTCCCCGGTGAAGATGACGAAGCCGGCCCACGCTAGCGGCGCACGGCCGCGTTGCCAAGTACCGCCGGCCGCGAAAGCGCGCCGGATCGCGCGGAGTGTGATGCGACGCAGCGGGTTCCGTCACGTCCGTCGGTGCATGCTTGCGGACGGACCGGATCGACGGAGTGCAGGCATGACCCAATCGAGCAAGCAGAAGCAGATCAAGGCGGTGCTGGAATTCTGGCAGACCGCCGGCCCCGAGCGCTGGTTCACCCGCAACGAATCGTTCGACGCCAACTTCCGCCAGCATTTCCTCGAGCTGCACCACGCCGCCGCGCGGCGCGAGTGCGAGGACTGGATGGACAGCGCCGACGGCGCGCTGGCGCTGCTGATCCTGCTGGACCAGTTCCCGCGCAACTGCTTCCGCGGCAGCGCCCATTCCTACGCGACCGACGGCCTGGCCCTGCACTACGCGCGGCGCGCGATCGAGGCGGGCTTCGAGGGCGACGTGGCGCCGTCGCTGCGGATGTTCTTCTACCTGCCGTTCGAGCACAGCGAGGATCCGGCCGACCAGGCGCGCTCGGTGGAACTGCATCGCACGCTGCCCGACGAGAAGGCCGACCGGTGGGCGCTGCTGCACCAGGACATCATCGCCCGCTTCGGCCGCTTCCCGCACCGCAACGCCGCGCTGGGGCGTGCGAATACCGCCGCGGAGCAAAGGTTCCTGGACGAAGGCGGGTTCGCGGGGTGACCGCGGCGCCCCGGCTCCACGTCCGTTTGCAGGAGCGGTTCCAGGTCTCCCCGGGACGCCGGTCGCGACCGCTCACTCGCTGCTGACGGCGGCGACGCTCACCGGATCCGTTGCCCGCTTCGGAGGCCGCGGCGGTGCCGCGCATCCGGAGGCGCGCGCCAGTCTTGCGGCAGCGAAGATCGCGGTCCTCATGCCGCCACTTCCTCGAGGCGCGCCAGGCCCATGCGGGCCAGGTAGATCTCGAGCCTCGCGATCCGGTCCGCGTCGAGGATCGCGCCGACGTATCCGTCCGGACGGATCAGCACGCACTCGCCGGGCGCCAGTCCGTAGGCCGCGCGGACGTGGCCCCAGGCGTCGACGACGTCGCCCCGCGGGCCGATGCGGTGGACATGCAGTCCCGGACGCGGCCCGACCGTTTCGGCGCCGGCCTGGTGGACAAGCAGCGTCCAATGCGGCCCCTGGAACAGCTGGAACAGCCGTGTCGGCTGGCCCGCCGCGCCCCGGATCGGGGCAT
>DNXT01000067.1 GCA_003505795.1 Lysobacteraceae bacterium
TGCAGGCGATGCAGCGCATATGCACCGGCGAGCCACGGCACGTAAGCGGCCACCGCGCGCGTCATCAGGCCCCGGCCCCAGTGGCGCCGGCCCAGCCAGTAGCCGAGCTCGGCGGTGCGCGCGCGTTCGCCGCTGCCCGGACGCGCGCCGATGCCGCCGCAGGCCTCTCCGTCGATCTCGATGGCGAAGACGGGATGGCCGAGATCCACCACCTTGCCGGCGAGGAACGCCTCGCCGTCGGCGCGGGTATAGGGATGCGGGAAGCGCTCGCTCAATCCCCGCACCACCTGGGCGTCGTCGGCATGCGCGAGCAGCGCGTCGAGATCGCCCGCGCGCCAGCGCCGCAGGACGAAACCTTCGCCCTGCAGCACGGTCGACTCCAGCCGTCCGCTCAGCGCCGCCATGGCGACGGCCTGCGGCAGCGGCGAACCGCCCACGTCATCAGCGCGCGACCGCGGCGGCAGCCTGGCCCTGCTTCAGCGCGCTGCACAGGCGGATCGATTCGGCGGTCTGGGCCAGCCCCCGCGCCGCGCCGGTGAGCTCCTTCAGGCGCGGCTGGAAGAAGGCTTCCAGCCGGTCGGCCTCGGCGCCGTCGCAGCCGCCGGACGCGGCCAGCGCCGGCAGCTTGCCGCCGGCGAACGAGCCGGTGCGCTCGACGATGCGGTCGAAATTGGCGGTGTACCAGCTCCACATCGACGCGTGGCTGGCCGGCTCGGCATGCCCTCCCATCAGCAGCTGCGACATCTCGCCGACCTTGATCGCATCGGTGAGCGCGAAATCGCGCACCTGCTGCAGCAGCGCCGGCTCGCGCACCGCGGCCAGCGCGGCGATCATCGCGTTGCGCTGCGAAGGCTCGCCGTGGCTGCGCAATGCCGCGATCAACGCCGCCACCGCCGGCGCGCCGCGCTCCTGCACCGTCACCGCCAGCACGTCGTCGAGCAGGTCGGGGTTGGCCGCATCGAAGTCCAGTGCGCCGTTGCTTCCCGCCAACACCGCCGCGCCCTGCGCCAGCAGCGCGCTGCGCACCTCCGGCACCGCCAGGCGCACGCCGAGCAGGCCGGCCAGTTCCGAGCGCAGCGCGGTGTCGTCGACGCTGTCGTTGGCGCGGCGCTGGTAGCCCAGCGCACGCAGCCGCGGCAGGAACGCGTCGGTCGCTGCGCCGCGCAGCGCAGCGCGCTGGGCGTCGGTCGTGGCCAGGACGCGCCAGATCCAGGAGAAGCGGTCGACCAGCGCGGTCGCCACCGGCGCGGCCCGGGCCGGGGCCAGCTGCTTCATCGCCGCCACCACGTCGGCGACGTCGGCGTCGCCGGTGCGGAACGCCGCGTCGATGGCGTCGGCATAGGCCAGCTTCTCGGCATCGTCGAGCGCATCGATGTGCTGGCCGAGCGTGGCCAGCTGCGCCTTCGGCAGGCTGAAGCGGTAGTAGCCGGCGCCGTCGGCATTGGGGAACACCCAGCTGTTCCTGCCGGCGCCCTTCAGCTCGATGCTGCCGTCGGCGCCGGACACCATCTGGCAGGTGCGCTGCACGCCGTTGGCGGTGCCGTACTTCACGCACACCGGCAGGCCCCAGCTGTGCGCGGCGTCGCCGGTGGAGCCCAGCGGCAGGTAGCGCTGCTGCTGCAGCCTCAGCACCGTCCCCTGCGCGCCCGCCTCCAGCCGGGTGCGCAGGTACGGCACGCCAGGCTGCTCGAGGAAGCTGCGGAAGGCGGCCTTGAAGTCCTCGCCCTTGCCGGCCGCCGCGGCGATCGCCTCGACCAGGTCGTCGGCGGTGGCGTTGCCGAGCTGGTGGTCGGCGATGTACTTGCGCATGCCGGCGCGGAAGGTGTCCTCGCCGACGAACGCCTCGAACATGCCCAGCACCGCCGCGCCCTTCTGGTAGGTGATGCCGTCGAACGCGGTCTCGATGTCGCCGTTGCCGGTGATCGGCTGGCGGATCTTGCGAGCGCTCACCAGGCTGTCGTTGTCCATCGCGCGCTGTGCGCCGGCGATGCGGTCGAGCCCGGCGCGGTATTCCGGATGCAGCTGCATGGTGATCTTCTGCTGCATCCAGGTCGCGAACGACTCGTTGAGCCACAGGTCGTTCCACCACTCCATCGTGACCGTGTCGCCGGTCCACTGGTGCGCCAGCTCGTGCGCGGTGACGTTGAACGAGCTCCGCACGTTCTTGGCCGGCGAGTCGTCGTCGAGCAGCAGCAGCCAGTCGCGGAAGGTGACGAAGCCGGGGTTCTCCATCGCACCGGCCGAGAAGTCCGGCGCGGCGACCAGGTCGAGCTTGCCGAACGGATAGTCGTAGGCGAAGTACCGCTCCAGCGCGGTGATGATCGCCGGGCTCTGCTGCAGCGCGCGCTGGATGCGCGCGCCCTGGCCCTTGGCGGTGACGCCGCGCAGCGGCGTGGCGGCCTTGCGCTGCCAGGCCGGCGTGCCGTCATGCCGGGTGAGCGCAATCGCCGGTCCGTCGACCACGTCCCACGGGCCGACGCCGTAGGCCACCAGGTAGGTCGGCAGCGGCAACGTCTGCGCGAAGGTCACCGTCTTCCAGCCCTTGCCGGCCGGCACGCTCGACACCTCGGCGGTATTGGCCAGCGCCTGGTCGCCCTCCGGCACGGTCAGGCTCAGGTCGAACGGGGTCTTGAAGCCCGGTTCGTCGAAGCCCGGGAACGCGTAGCGCGCGCTGACCGGCTCCATCTGCGTCATCGCGTAGGCATGGCCCTGGTACCTGACCTGGTACAGCCCCTGCAGCTGCTGGTTGAGCGGCGCGCGGTAGGCGATCTCCAGGGTCAGTTCCTGCGGTTGCAGCAGCTTGCCGAAATCCACGCGCACCACGCCGGCGCGCGCGTCGGCCTCGACATAGCGCACCGCCATCGGCTTGCCGCCGGCGCCCGTCAGCGTGGCCTTGTCGACCGCCAGTTGCTTGCCGTGCAGCCAGACGTGGTCCGAGGCCTGCTTCAGCGCGAAGCGGATCCGCGCGGTACCGCCGAAGTCCTTCTGCTCCGGATCGACCTTCAGCGCCAGCGCGTAGTGCACCGGCACCGCCCAGGCCGGCAGCCGCTCGGTCGGGACCGCCTCGTCCGGGGACTGCGCCAGCGCGGTGCCGCAGCACAGCGACAGCACGGAAAGGGCAAGCGAACGGCGCGACATCGACATCGGCGGACTCCGGTTGACAGGCAATAGGCCAGCGAAACACAGACCACTGCGCGCGACCCGTGCCAGAAGGCATGCCGGCGCCGCAGCCGCGACGGCCGCGACATCGCCGGCCGCCGGGATCCGCGGCCCCGCCC